>JAHJRZ010000050.1 GCA_018830605.1 Patescibacteria group bacterium
GAGGATAAGGAAAAAAGAAGAGAATTGGAAAAAAATATCCAAAAGCTTGCTCCTCAAGGTGCGGCAGAAAAAATTGTTAAGTATTTATTAGAATGAAGATTTATTTTATTGGTATTGGCGGAATTTCAATGAGCGCTTTGGCTGGTTTTTTAGCCGAAAAAGGAGATGATGTTTTAGGTTCGGACATTAATGAGGGTTCAACCCTTGCAGCTTTGCGGGGGAAAGGGATTAAAATTTTTGTTCCCCAGAAAAAAGAGAATATTACAGCTGATATTGATGAGGTCGTCTATACTTCGGCCATCACGCCCGGCTCCCCAGGAGATGTTGAGCTGCAAGCCGCCAAAAAATTAGGTATTAAGACGACCAAGCGCGCGCAAAAAATAGGTGAGTTAACGAGTATTTATAAAACGATCGCTATTGCCGGCACCCATGGCAAGAGCACTACCACCGCTATGGTTTTGCAAGTTTTGATTGAAGCAGGTAAGGATCCTTCAGCTCTTTTAGGTTCGAATTTTGATTTGATAGGCGGCAATTATTGTGTTGGCAAGAGCGATCTTTTAGTTATCGAAGCTGACGAATTCGACCGTTCGTTTCATAATTTTGAGGTTGATTTTGGCGCGATTCTAAATGTTGAAGCTGACCATTTGGATTATTTTAAACGGGGCATAGAAGAGATAAAAGAGGCCTTTAAAAAATACATAGAGCAAAATTTTAAAAAAAACGCTCTTTTAGTTTATAACGCTGATGATAAAAATCTGCGCGAGATAGTATCCAAAATTAAAAGGCCTGATCTTTCGAAGAAGACTCTTCCTAAAATTAATCTTAAATTGAGAGTTCCCGGGGGTCACAACCAAAAAAATGCTTTAGCCGCCTTGGTTCTGGCGGAGGAGGTCGGAGTGGATAGAAAAACTGCGCTTGCATCACTTGCCAATTTTAAGGGAGCGGAGCGGCGCTTTGATTTTAAGGGAGAACATAATGGCGTTAAAGTATATGACGATTACGCTCATCACCCGACCGAGGTCAGAGCGACACTTGATGCGGCGCGCGAGAGGTTTAAAAAAAATCGCATCATTGCCGTCTTCCAGCCGCACCAATATTCAAGAACAAAATTTTTTGCCAATGATTTTGCTAAATCTTTTGATGATGCTGATTTGGTAGTTATTCCGCCTATCTTTGAAGTTGTGGGCAGAGACGAAGAGAGGGAGATTGATAATTTTGGATTAGTTAAAATGATCAAAAAAGAGAACAAAGAAGCATTTGCGGCTAAAAACTTTGCTGAAGCAGTCAAGTTATTAAATCAAATAACTAAATCCGGCGACGTTGTCTTGGTAATGGGCGCTGGCCCGATTTATCAAGTGGCTGATGAATTTTTAAAGGGCTAATTATTTTTATGTTAAGAGGGCTCCAACAAAAAATTGGGTTAGAAGTTAAAGAGAATGTCTCTTTAAAAAATTTGACGACCATGCGTCTTGGCGGCAATACCCGATATTTAGTCGTGGTTCATGATGTGCACGAACTTTTGGCAACGGCCGAGGCGGTGATTGAACTTAAAGTGAAATTTTTTATTTTAGGCGGAGGTAGCAATATTATTGTCTCTGATTCTGGTTTTGATGGAGTAACTATTAAAAATGAAGCAGGCGAAGTCTCAATTGAAGGAAACGAGGCCGTGATTGATTCGGGCATCAAACTGCCTGTATTAATCAGAAAACTGGCGGAGCTTGATTTTGGGGGGTTAGAATTTTTAAGCGGTATTCCGGGAACACTGGGCGGAGCAGTGATTAATAATGCCGGCGCTTTTGGCGACAATATCTCAAATCATCTTAAATCAGTGACGATTCTTGATAGAGAAGGAGAGGTGAGAATTGTTTTAAAAGATGATTTATCTTTTAAATATCGTTCGAGTTTATTCAAAAAAATTTCCAAGCCGGAGAAGAGGGGAGTTATTTTACGCGTTCGATTAATTTTACGCAAAGGCGCCAGAGAAGAAATCGCCCGAAAAATCAGCAATTACTTGCGTCTGCGGGAGAAGAACCAGCCCAAGGGCCTGTCTTGCGGCTCGTTTTTTAAAAATCCCAAAGTTGATCTGATGGAGAAGGATTGGGAAGAATTAGCCAAAGAGGGCCGCATACCAGCAGGGTATCTTTTGGAGCAGATTGGCGTTAAAGGGAGGGTTGAGGGCGGAATTTTTGTTTCAGCCAAACATGCTAATTGGATTATGAATAAAGGCAAAGGCAAGGCAGAAGAAGTTAGAATTTTGGCTGAATCTTTAAAAGCTGAAGTCGATAGACGTTTTGGTATACAATTAGAAGAAGAAGTAGAATATATTGGATTTAATGGAAAAGCTACCTAAAATTATTATTTCAGAAGAGAAGAAGACTGAATTTCATTTTAATAAAAAATTTTTTTATTTTATTTTATTAATAATAGCGCTCGTCTTTATTTTTTATGGCCTTTTTTTTAGTTCTTTTTTTCGCGTCAAGAATATGGACCTTAAGGGGACTAATTTAGTTGATGGGGACAAAGTTAAAAAGGTAATTACCTATGCTCTTAATGAGGAGGATAATATTTTTCTTTATCAAGGCGCTGATATTGCGGCTAAGATCAAAGAAAATTTTCCTTTGATCTCTGAAGTTAGGGTCCAAAAAGGAATTCCAGATACAATTCGAGTTGTAATCCAAGAGCGAGAGCCGGTAATCGTCTGGCAGACCGGCAATAAAAAATATTTAGTTGATAAAGAAGGATTAAGTTATCTTGAAGCAGACGCCAATAACTCTAAAGACCTGCCGATTGTTATTGATAGCCAAAATCTTCCGGTCAAACTTTCAGATAAAGTTGCCAGCTCTAAATTCCTCGATTTTTTCCGGGAGATAGTTGAAAAATTTTCTCCACGATCAAATCTTAAAATTAAAGAATTAAAAATAAATGAGACGACCTTTGATCTCTCGGTCGTCACCACAGATGGCTTTGTTGTCTTTTTTGATACCCAGCGAAGCGCCGAGACCGAGCTTGATGATCTGCGTCGGGTGATGACCCATTTGAAAGGGGCAAAGCCCAAAGAATATATTGATCTAAGGGTCGAAGGCTGGGCCTACTATAAATAAGTGACGTGGTCACTGCCAATTTTTTGTCCAGAGACGAAGATTAAAAGATTTTGGCGATATTTTGAAGCCGTAAGTTAGAGGGGAAAAGAAAAAGAAAGAAGAAATAGCCAGGGCAATAATAATTACTAAAATTAATATCTTGGTGCGCTGATTTTCTATTAAATCAACGACAAAACACAGAGCCAGAACGGCAAAGACGAGCGCTGTCAGATAATGGTATAGAAACATCGGCCGGGTGATAAAAATAAAAGGCAGGTAATTTATAACAAAGCCGAACAAAATAAACATAATAGTTTTAAATCTCCGTCTCATCTCGGAAAAAAACAAAGAGTTAAGAATCAAAACAATTAAGCCCATAAAAGAACCCCAAAAAATTATTGGGTTGCCAAAAAGATAAATTTTAGCCGGGTTTGTTTGGTCGTCGTCATTCCAATAGTAAATGGGTTTGGCCATCATTGGCCAGGTGAACCATTTACTGGCATAAGGATGATCGTCTTTGATGCGGCCGTTGGAACGAAACATCTCGAGATTAAGCTCAATAAATTTTTGCAAAATATTAGCTGGTTTAACATTGCCGTCATTTTGGTAATTACTGCCCGCCAGCGTTTTTTGGAATCCTTTGCTCATAAAAGCATCGCCTTCGCCTGATTTATTCAGAATGGCAAAATGCAGGACAAAGACAGAAAAATAAATGACAATCGGCAAGAAAAATAGAATAATTAATCTTATGTAATAATTATTGTTCGAAGCCGCCGCAGGCGGTCGAGAACTATAAACGGACTTGATAAAATCAATAATCTCCATAATAAAAACCAATCCTAAAAACGAAAGTCCGGTCCATTTAATACTCAAAGAAAGGGCAAGGGAAATTGCAGCTAAAACAAAAATTGGAATTGATTTTTTTCGCCGCGCAATTAAATATAAAAGAAGACCCAAAAAGCCGAATAATAAAAGCGTCGAATCTAATAGAATAAAGAGCGATTGTCCAAGGATGGCGTTTTCAAAAATAATAAGTAAGGCCGCAGAAAATGAGGCCAAGAGGGAAAATTTTAGTTCTCGAGCGAGAAAAAATATGACTAACGGCAGAAGAGTCCCGGCAATAACGGGCAAGAGTCGAAGCCAGATATAGGAATTATCCGGATATTTTTCGCTGATCTCTTTGAAATCAAAGCCGGTTTTATAGCCGGATAATTTGGCGGCGCCTGAAATCATTAATTTTCCCAGCGGCGGATGGATATCAAAAAAATATTTGTGGTTGAGATAGCCCGAGATAAATTTGCCAAAGTGCACCTCGTCAAAAACCGTCTCATTGGGATGGCCAAAAAAGGCAAAGTGAGTTAAAATACTCAAAGCCAAAATAATTAAAACTAAAATCCAAGTTTTTTTCATCAAAAACATTTTAACGAATAAATATCAAAAATCAAAATATCTCACGGCACATCCCCTCTTACACTTGCGGAGTGTAGAGGAGGATGTGTAAATCTTATCGATCGGCGAAGAAGGAGGTATCGTATATTTTATGCTATCGCGGAAATTATACGAATAAGGAAAATTAGGTCAAAAAGCAAATTTATTTTGTGTTGATCAATTTTACAAAGTATAATGTGTTTATGAATAAGAAGTGGGTGGTTAAAAAAAGGACAAAAGCAGATATAATTCTTCAGCTGCTTTTAAATCGGGGAATTGACCCCAAGGACAAAGAGAAGTTTTTTAATCCTTCATTTGAGGATGATTTGCACGACCCGATGAAGTTGCCTCACATTAAAAAAGCTATCAGCATAGTCAAAGAGATCAGAAAAAAAAATATCCCCACTGCCATTTGGGGCGATTATGATACGGACGGCGTCACCTCAACTGCGCTTTTATATGAGGCCTTTGAAAAATTAGGTATCAAGCCCGAAGTTTATATTCCCACGCGCGAGGAGGGCTATGGCTTGAATATCGCTGGTATAGATTCCTTGCACAAAAAAGGAATTGAGGCCATTTTTGCTCTGGACTGCGGAGTCACTAATTCCAAAGAAGTCGATTATGCCAACTCGCTCGGCTTGAAAATGGTTATCCTCGACCATCATCTGCCGGAGAAAGAAATTCCCAAGGCGGTCGCCGTCATCGACACCAAAATTCCTGAATCGAAATATCCCTTTAATTATCTCTCTGCTGGCGGAGTTGTTTTTAAATTTATTCAGGCGCTTCACAAAATTTATCCCAAAATAATCACCGAATCTTTCGTTAAGTGGTCGCTCGATCTCGCGGGCATCTCAACCGCCGCTGATTTGGTTGAACTTAAAGATGAGAACCGAACCTTGATGAAGTATGCTTTTTTGGTTTTGCCCAAACTTCGCCGAGTCGGTCTCAAGGCGCTTTTCGAAGTGTCGGGGATTGATCCCCAGACGATTACGATGTATACGCTCTGGTATTTGATTGGGCCGAGATTAAACGCGCCAGGCAGAATGAAAGACGCTAATCTTGCTTTTAAGATTTTAATTGAAAAAGATGATAAAAAGGCGCTTGAGTATGCAAAATTCTTAGACAAGCAGAATCGGGAGAGGCAGGATATTTTGGCTAAAGCGCTTGAAGAAGCAGAGAGTAGAATCACCCAAAAAGAAGTCGACCAGAAAAAGATTATTATTATCGGCAGCCGCAAATGGCTGTCAGGGATTGTCGGTTTAATCGCAGGTAAACTCACGGAGAAATATAATGTGCCCACACTGGTTTATTCGGAAGGCCGAGACGCCTCCAAGGGCTCCGCCCGGTCAATCGAAGCTTTTGATGTGACCGCGGCTCTGCGCCAAGCGAAAAAATATCTCATTAGCTGCGGCGGGCACAAGATGGCCGCCGGGTTTTCTTTTAAAAATAAAGATTTGGATTTATTTAAGAAAAAATTAGAGAAAATCGCCAAGAGAAAAATAAAAAAAGAAGATTTAACTAAGAAAATAAAGATTGATGCTAAGATTAAGTTGCGTGAGATCAATCTTGATTTTTATGAGGAGCTAAAAAAGTTTGAGCCGACCGGCTTTGGCAACCCCAAAATTATTTTTCTTGCCAAAGATGTTGAGATAAAACAAGTCAGGGGAGTGGGCAAAGACTGCAAACACCTAAAATTAAGCTTAGCTCTTGACCACAAGAAAATTACGGCCGAGACCGCTGTCGAGGATAAACTCGAAAGCGTCAGCCATGCGCCGTTTGAGCCCTCTCATTCAGCAATTGCTTTTGATCAGGGACATTGGTGCAAAAATCTCAAAGTGGGGGAGAAGATTGATATTGTTTTTTGTGTGGATGAGGATTCTTGGGGCGGAACAAGGAGAGTTGATTTGAAGATTATTGATTTAAGAAGGTCTAATTAAATAAAAAAAACGCAGGGGCGTGGCTTTTATTCTAAAAAGCAATCTTAGCCGATCACTTCTATACTTCTTAGTATAGTAGTGGCTGGTTAGGGGGTTGTGAGAGTATTAGTGCAATTAGTGAGTAGATTAGTGGTAGTCCTGGTTGATTTTTACCTGATTTTTTGGTTATGATAGAGAAAATAGAAAAGAAAAATTATGGAAAAAATTTACAACAAATTAATTAGGGACAAGATTCCAGAAATCATTACTAATGACGGGGAAGAGTCAGAAATTAGAAAATTAAAACAAAAAGAATTTAAAATTGAGCTCAAAAAGAAGGTTTTGGAGGAAGCAAAAAATTCAAGAAAAATAAAGAAAGAGGCAGTTTTGCCAAAAAGCTCTTTTTAATAAAAACGAAATTAAACAAGGTCAAAAAATAAAAACCTGTTTTTTGTTAATCTTTTAATTTATTTGCTATAATATAAATACAGGAGGAAAAATGCCGAATTGGTTAAAAGTTATCATTAAAATTTTTGTCTTTATTCTTTTGTACTTTTTAATTTTTTGCTTCTTGGTGGCAATTGAAGGCAGTTTTAATTTTGCGGCGCCAGTGAGTGAATCAGGACAAAGGATAGTCAAAGGCGTCTCTTATTTATTGCCGCTCTTGATCGAATCAAAGTTCCGTATTTCCTGGGAGACGATGTGGTATGCGTCTTTTAATCCTTATTTCCTGATTTTAAATATTCTCTATACTTATCTTGTTTATAAATTATTATTTTGGGGCTATAGAAAAATTAAAACTCGTAAACCAGTCAAAGCTGAATAAGCTCGCTGTTTGCCAAAACCATTTGGTATCCCGCTCGGTCTCGTGATACTTTTTTTAGCCAGAGACTCGCGTCTAATTATTTAACAGCAAGGATTTGAGTTTCAATTTTTATATGTTAAAATTTAGGTAGTATGACTAAACTAAGAACTATTTTTGTCTGTAATAAATGCGGGGCAGAATCAGCGCGGTGGTCAGGGAAGTGTTTGAGCTGCGGAGAATGGAATACGATGAAAGAATTTCAGAATGTAAAATCTAAAATCTCAAATCTAAAATCTGGAACCGCAACACCGCAAAAAATAAATACCATTTCACTTAAAAATCAGGAGAGAATTAAAACCGGGATTTTTGAATTTGACAGAACAGTCGGCAGGGGGATTGTGCCTGGCTCATTAGTTCTTTTAGCCGGCGATCCGGGAATTGGCAAATCAACCCTGTTGCTGCAGATCGCGGCCAGTGTTCCGGGAACTCTTTATATTAGCGGGGAAGAGTCGGCCTTTCAGATCAAGATGCGCGCTGAAAGATTAGGCATCAAGAGCAATTTTTTGATTCTTGACGAGGTGGATATTGAGAATATCATCGCCATCTCGCAGAAAGAAAAGCCAGCCTTACTTATTATTGACTCTATCCAAACGATGTATGATCCGGAGAGCGAAACTTCCTCGGGAAGCATTACTCAGGTTAAGGCCTCTGCTTTAAAATTGCAGCAGTTTGCCAAGACGTCGAATATCCCGGTAATTATGATTGGTCACATCACCAAATCAGGCGCGGTCGCCGGCCCCAAAACTCTGGAGCATTTAGTTGATACGGTCTTGTATTTTGAGGGTGATAAATATCATGGACAAAGAATTTTGCGGGCGACTAAAAATCGCTTTGGCTCGACTTTTGAGTCCGGCGTTTTTGAGATGACAAATAAAGGGTTGCGTGAAGTAAAAAATCCAGCAGCAATTTTTATTGATAATGAATCTCCTAAAGCGCCGGGTTCAGCCACCACGGTCACAATTGAAGGTTCTCGTCCTTTTCTTTTTGAGGTTCAGGCGCTCTGCCCGATCTCGTCCTTTGGCTATGCCAAAAGAACCGCTTTGGGGATTGATCTGTCCCGAGTCCAGCTTTTATCCGCGGTCGTCACCGAGCATACCAAGATTAATTTGCAGAATCGCGATATTTATGTTAATTTAGTAGGCGGAGTGAGGGTGAGGGAACCGGCGATCGATTTAGCGATTGCGGCTGCCTTAATCTCCGCTGTTAGAAAGTGCGCCCTACCTAAAGAATCGGTCTTTATGGGAGAGGTCGGGCTGACGGGCGAGATTAGAGAGATTAGCTTAATCGAAAAAAGAATTATCGAAGCCAAACGCCAGGGATACACTAAAATCTATATTCCGCGCACGCGAGAAATATATAAAGGTAATGGCTTAAAGATAGTTCAACTTTTTAACCTGAAAGAATTAGAGAAAATTATCATTGGACATTAATAGTTTTGCGATGCAAATATTTTTTGAATTTATCTTCGTTTTATTGATTGCTTATTCTCTCGTCTTGACCTTCCTAATGGCGAGGCGGCCCAAGACAAAAATCAGAATGAAGCCCGATGTGGTCGTAGTTGATACTTCAGTCTTGATTGATGGCCGGATTGAAGGAATTGCAAAATCCGGCTTTATCTCCGGAACCCTTGTTGTTCCTAAATTTGTGTTGGAAGAATTGCAGATGGTGGCTGATTCTAGAGATGCTTTGAAACGAAACAGAGGCCGGCGGGGGATGAAGATACTTCAGGGGTTAAAGAATAATCATCATTTTAAATTAGAATTGCCGGATAATAATTATCCGGATATCAGCAAAGTTGATGATAAATTGATCGCTCTGGCCAAAGAGAGGAGAGCCAATATCTTGACCGTTGATTATAATTTAAATCGCGTGGCGGATATCCAAAATGTCTTTACACTTAATATTAATGAGCTGGCTAATGTTTTAAAACCAGCGGTTCTGCCCGGAGAAATAGTCGAAGTAATGGTGGTGCAGCGCGGCAAAGAAAAAAATCAGGGGGTGGGCTACCTTGATGACGGGACCATGGTCGTGGTGGAAGAAGGAATTAGATTTATGCGCCAAAATGTTGAGGGCATTGTCTCGCGAATTTTTCAGACCGATGCGGGCCGGATGATTTTTGTTAAATTAAGAGGCCAAAAAATTGACACTGGTTTTAGACGCAGATTCGTTCCTCCTTGGCAGTGGAAGTGGAGAGATAGGGATAAACGAAATCTCAAATAACAAATCTCAAATATCAAATAAAATTTTAACTAGCTGTGCCTGATTTCTTAACTCCTGAACTCGCGTTGCCCGAAGTATCAACGCTTTTAATCGTGTACCAGTATGTTCCCGGGCCGACGGTATCGTTAAAGCTCGAGCCGGTAAAATTATCCTGGATTAAAGAGCCCAAGGTTAAGCTTGAAGTAGAGCGATAAATTTTGAGATGGCTAAAATCTGGGTTTGAGGGATTGGTCCAAGTAAGTAAGATATGGCCAGCGCCGCCAACAGTATTAAAGTTAGTGACATTGTCTGGCGGAGTAGTATCGTCAGTGACATTAACGGTGATTGAACTTTCTGCGCTCAAATTGGCACTGTCAACAATTTTTACCTTAATGTTGTGGTTGCCCGAGCTTAAATTTTTAAAATTATAACTGAATTGGTAAGGGCTTGACGAAGTGGAACCGATGTTGACATTATCAATATAAAATTCAACCAGCTTTACTCCCAAGGGAGCGGAAACAGAAGTTTTGATAGTGCGTGTGCCCGAGACCGTCTCATTATTTACGGGCGAAGTAATGGAGATGGTCGGCCGATTAGTTCCATCTAAAGCGGCGCAAGTGGCGTTACCTTGTGGCGGAGGATTAATTAAGCCCTGGGACGAGGCCCAAGCCCGGACCGGGTTTTCCCAGTTAGCCACTTCAGGCCGTTCTGAATGAATATCAATAAAAGTTTTTTCTTCTACATACTGCTCCGGACAGCCGTCTTTAGCCCGCTGTCCGGTTAATTTGTCAATCTTGACCTTGGTGTACCCGCCTTTTTCTGTTGGCATCTGCCAAGGGGCAAAAATATCCTTGACCGCGTTTGAGCCGCCGCTGGAGATTTTATTAGAGAGTTTGTCAATCGTTCCATCTTTAATTGATCCTGGCCGGCTGAACTCTTCCCGGCCCGTGCCTTCAAGCGCCCGGTCCATAAAAGCCCGCCAGATGGGAGAAGCGGCCAAAGAGCCGTAGCCGTTATCCATCGCCGAATTATCATTATTGCCCACCCAGACTCCAGCCACCAGCGAGGGGGTGTAGCCGACGGTCCAGCCGTCGCGGAAGTCAGAGGTGGTGCCGGTCTTGACCGCATAAGGGTGGTTGGGATTGTCAAAAATGCTTCGCAAAGAGCCGTAGCCCCTGATTTTAGCGTTATTGTCAGAAAGAATGCTTGAGATCTCGTAGCTGATATTCTCGTCAAGCACCCGATTTTTATTTTTACTCGGCGTCTTCTCTTCTAAAATCTTGCCGCTTGAATCTTCAATCTTTAAGACTGGATTAACATCTTCTTTAATGCCTTGATTGGCAAAAATAGCGTAAGCGCCTGAAAGCTCTAAAAGCTTGACCTCGCCTCCGCCCAAAACCAGCGACAGCCCGTAGCGGTCAGGCTCATTAAGCGTATTGATGCCCATATTTTTTGCCTGCTCTAAAACCTTGCCCATCCCTGCAAGGGAGAGCGCTTTAACAGCAGGGATATTTAAGGACGAACCCAAGGCCTCGCGGATCGTCACCGGACCTTGAGTCCTGCCGTCATTGTCTTTAGGTTTATATCCGCCGCCAAAATCAGTCTCCAGATCAAAGAGCCGATAACCCGGGCCCCACTTGTCCTTAAAGAGCGTGGCGTAAACGACCGGCTTAAAGGCGGAACCGGGCTGTCTTGGCCTGGTGGAAACATTGACATTGCCGTCGTGGTCCATATCAAAATAATCCCGGCCACCGACCATTGCCAGGACATCCCCGGTCTTAGGGTCAATCGCCACAAGCGAAGCATTGTACCCGCCAAATCTTGCCCAGTTCTCTTTTGCTCCTTTGACCACCTCATCTTCAGCTATCGCCTGTTTGTTTGGGTCTAAGGTGGTGGTAATTTTTAAGCCGCCCTCTTCTAAAAGACGGTCTCCGTACTTGGCGGCTAATCTTTCCCGGACATAAAAAACGAAGTGAGGCGCTTTGATATTGGCTTTAAATTTGGAAAAAGCGACCTGTTTGTTCTTGATCGGCGCTTGAGCTGCTATTTTTTCGTCTTCGCTGATATAACCTTGGCGCTGCATCTCATCAAGACAGTGCAGAGCTCGATAATAGAGCGCGTCGCGATGCGAGCCGTAAGGCGAGTAAAAAGTAGGAGATTGGGGGAGGGAAGATAGGATGGCCGCTTCAGTTAAAGTTAAATCTTTGGTGTTCTTGCCAAAGTACATTTCAGAGGCCGCTTGCACGCCGTAAGCATTAGAGCCGTAAGGAATCTCATTAAGATACATGGTAAGTATCTCGTCTTTGGAGTACATCGCTTCAATCTCAATCGAGAGGATGAGCTCTTTAATTTTTCGGCTGTAGGTTCTTTTGGGGGAGAGGAGGGCATTTTTAACGAATTGTTGGGTGATGGTTGAGCCGCCCTGGATATTCAAACTTTTTTTTAAAAAATTGTAATAAACGGCGCGCGCCACCCCGCGAAAATCAACGCCAAAGTGCCTATAAAAATCTTTGTCTTCAAGCGCCACAGTGGCATTTTTGACATTTTGGGGAATATCCTCTGATTTGATAACTGTTCGCCGTTCGTCGCCGGAGAGCTGATATAAGACATCGCCGTTGCGATCTAAAATAGTGCTTGATTGCGCCGCCTGCCTTTTTTTAATATTGCCCGGGGTCGGCAGGTCTTTGGAGAACCAGGCAAAGACTAAAGCCACGCTAAAAATAAAGACCAAAAAACAGATCAAGGCGATTTTAGCGATCGTCTTCCAGGTGATTCCTCTCTTGAAAAAGAATTTTCTTCTCTTGGCCAGAGGGGCTTTGGAGGGCACCAGATAACGCATTTTTTTGCTTTTTTTAGCCATAATTGAACAAATATAGTATAGTATAAAATTTCCAAAAAAGCAAAAACTTGTTGCGTCTCTTAGAATTATCATTTATAATCTAACCATATGGATCAAATTGAGAAAATTTTGAAGCACAATGTCGTTGAGGTGATTGAAGAGAAGTCGCTTCAAGAGAAATTAAGATCAGGCAAAAAATTAAGAGTTAAGATCGGCGCTGATCCGACTGCGCCCGATCTTCATTTGGGCCATGTGGTCGTTTTAGATAAATTACGCCAATTTCAAGACGCAGGCCATCAAGTGATTTTTTTGATCGGCGACTTTACCGCCAGAATTGGCGATCCGTCGGGACGTTCTAAAATAAGGCCGCTGCTCTCGGAAGAAGAAATTAAAAAAAATGCGAAGACCTATTTTGAGCAAGTGGGGAAGATCTTGGATGTCAAAAAAGTCGAAATCAGATATAACAGCGAGTGGTATCAAAAAATGCCGATCGCTGATTTTATCAAGCTTCTTTCTAATTTTTCCCTCTGGCGCATCATTGAGCGCGATGATTTTGAAAAGCGGCGCCAAAAAGGGGTTGATGTCGGTTATCAAGAGGGCGCTTATTCAATTATGCAGGCCTATGATTCAGTGGTGCTTGAGTCAGATGTCGAAATTGGCGGCACTGACCAAAAATTTAATTTATTGGCCGGCCGCAGTCTGATGAAAAAATTAGGTCAAACTCCGCAGGACATAATTACTCTGCCGCTTTTAATTGGTCTTGACGGAAAAAAGAAGATGAGCAAGTCGCTTAATAATTATATTGGCATTGCCGAAGATGCGAATGAGATGTTTGGCAAAGTAATGTCGATTTCGGATGAGATGATTATTGATTACGCTAAACTTGCGAGCGGGATGGAGGATTTTGAGGTTTTAGAAATGGAAAAAGAGATTA
>JAHJRZ010000051.1 GCA_018830605.1 Patescibacteria group bacterium
CTAAAAATTATATTAAAACGAATTCTAATTCTTGAAGTGAGATTAAAGAAGGTAAACGAAAATAGATCTTGCTATTTGTAAAGATGATACTATAATATAATTATCAAAGAGGGGAGGTGATATCGGTGTGCTTGGCTGTGATGATGGCGCTTCTCTGGCTCGGGCTGGTCTTTGGCGCCTTTTTCAACCGGCGAGATGTCATCAGATACGCCGGCTACACTCCGGAATGGCAGCCCTGTCGACTTTTGACTTCAACCGCCTTTTGGACTAAGTGGTGGCTGATAGCGCTGATAGTTCTGACGGTTCCCTTCTGGTTTGTTGTCTGGGGCCTGTGGGCCAATCATCTCTGTGATTTATCAGAAGCAAGGAGGGATCGTCAATGGATCCACTCGTCGTACTAGCCATACTGGCTCTTGTAACGGTTTTGACTGTTGTATTTGTGATCCTTGCTGGAAGGGTAAGAGCAGCTTTGGAAGACGAACGCCGAGCGCTGCTCGACCGCCCCCCATTCTGCTCCAAACCCTTACTCCCCGAGTGAAGAACAAGAGCTTAGTGAGCGCGTCGAAGCAGTTGAGGGCAGATGATGATAATCGTCCGAAAGGACAAGAACCAGAAGCCGTGAACCCTATTGGTGTTTATCCACCCAATTCTGTTCACGGTTTTTTTAATTATAGGGTTGACAGATAAAAATTAGTATTATAAGATATTAATTGGATTTTTAAAAAAAGGTGTGGTATAATTTTTTAATAGTTTTGGGTTTGTAATTAAAAAATAATTTTAATAAGGAAAGGGATCCCTCATCCCGCCAGAAGCGGGATTCGGGACTAAAGATTTTTTATGCCAGAGAAGTTTGAGAGAACTAAACCCCATGTTAATGTCGGCACTATCGGCCACGTTGACCATGGAAAAACAACCTTAACCGCCGCTATCTTAAAAGTGCAAGGCGCACTTGGTTTTGCGGCCGACAAAAAAGGCGTCAATGATATTGACAATGCGCCGGAAGAGAAAGAAAGAGGAATTACGATCGCTCTGCAGCATGTCGAGTATGAGACGGAAAAGCGCCACTACGCGCACATTGATGCTCCGGGCCATGCGGATTATATCAAGAATATGATCACTGGCGCGGCCCAGATGGACGGCGCCATACTCGTCGTTTCTGCGGCTGACGGGCCCATGCCCCAGACTCGGGAGCACATCCTCTTGGCTTATCAGGTCGGAGTGCCCAACCTCGTCGTCTTTTTGAATAAAATCGACCAGGTTGATGATCCAGAGCTGATTGATTTGGTTGAAGAAGAGATTAAAGAGCTTTTAAAGAAGTATAAATATGATCCAGAAAAGACGCCTATTATCCGCGGTTCTGCTTTAAAGGCCTTAGAATCTGATGATGTTAAGTCAGACGATGCCAAGTGTATTATTGAATTAATGGCTGCGCTTGACAATTCAATTCCTGAACCGGTGCGCGAGACCGACAAGCCGCTCTTAATGGCGATTGAAGATATCTTTTCTATTAAGGGGCGAGGCACCGTGGCTACCGGCAGAATTGAGAGAGGCATGGTCAAGGTCAATGATGAGATTGAAATCGTGGGTTTGAGGCCGACCAAAAAAGTCGTGGTCACCGGTGTGGAGATGTTTAGAAAGATACTTGATGAGGGTCAGGCCGGAGATAATGTTGGTATTCTTCTGCGCGGAGTGGAAAAAGAAGATATTGAGCGCGGCCAGGTTATAGCTAAGATCGGGTCAATCACCCCCCATAAAGAGTTTGAAGCGGAGATATACGTTCTGACCAAAGAAGAGGGCGGACGGCACACCCCGTTTGCCAATGGGTACAAGCCCCAATTTTATGTCAGAACAACCGATGTGACGGGTGAGGTTATTCTGCCTAAAGACGCAGAGATGGTCATGCCCGGAGATACTGTTAATGTTGAAGTCAAACTGCAGAAAGAAGTGGCGATGGAAGATAAGATGAGATTTGCTATCCGTGAAGGAGGCAAGACCGTCGGCGCTGGCGTGGTAACAAAGATTATTAAATAGATTAAAGAAGTAATAACCCGAACCTTAACTAAGATGCCCAAGCAAGAAAAGTCTGAAAAACAGAAGATAAGAATTAAGCTGCGTGCATATGACACGCGCATTATTGATAAATCAGCCGCCAAAATAATTGAGACTGCAGAGCGAAGCGGCGCCAAAGTGATTGGCCCTATTCCTCTGCCCACGGAAAAGAAAATAACAACGGTCTTAAAATCAACCAATTTTCATAAAGATTCCCGCGAGCAGTTTGAGATGCGCATCCACAAGAGATTAATTGATATTTTGGAGCCAAAACCAAGAACCATAGATGCTTTGATGGAGATGGATCTTCCGGCTGGAGTTGATATTGAGATAAAAATGTAATATGGCGAAATTCCAAATCACAAATAACAAATTACAAACAATATTTAATCTTCAAAATTTAATCTTCAAATTCTAATGAATTAAACCGATTTGATATTTAAATATTAAATATTTGAATTTGTTTGTTATTTGGTGCTTGATTATTGGAATTTATTAAAGACGGAGGTGTTTAGACAGATAAAACATAAAAATTAGTTTTATTTAAGTTAAAGCACCCCAGGGGTGCTTTTTTAAAAATTTTAATCTTTATGAAATTTGCCGTTGCTAAAAAAATAGGTATGACCCAGATTGAAGACGAAGGAAAATTCGTTGGGGTTTCGATTGTCCAGATTCTGCCTTTAGTCATTACGCAAATAAAATCAGAAAAGAGAGATGGATACGATGCAGTGCAAGTTGGCGTTTTAGATTCAAAAAGAAAAAAAAAGCTAAACAAACCCCAGCTTGGCCATTTGAAAAAAATGAAAGAAAAACCTTATAAATTCAGGGAGTTTAGAATTCTTGGCGAGGAGACTAAAAATTTTAAGATTCATCAGAAGATAGATACCGATCAATTTGCTAAAGGCGATAAGGTGACTATCTCCGGAATGAGCTATGGCCGCGGCTTCCAGGGGGTGATTAAACGTCACCATTTTCATCGCGGTCCCAAGACCCACGGTTCAGACCATCATCGCGCTCCCGGCTCGATTGGAATGTGTTCTTTTCCCGCCCGAGTCTTTAAAGGCAAAAAAATGCCTGGCCGGCATGGCGTTAAAAGGGCAAAGATTAAAAACTTAGAAGTAATCAAGATTATAAAAGATAAGTCTCTGATGGCTTTAAAGGGCTCGGTCCCGGGCAAGAGAGAATCATATCTTGGGGTTAGATTAAGTAAAAAAAATGCAGATTAAAATTTATGACATTAAGGGAAAATTGGGTAAAAAAGAGGATTTTGTATCTTTGAAAAAGAAGCCCAAAGATAATTTAATTTTAATGATTAGTCGAGTTTTTAACCTCTCTCAATTAAAGAGCAGCCATACCAAGACCAGAGCCGAGAGGCGGGGCGGAGGCGCAAAACCTTGGCGCCAGAAAGGAACAGGCCGAGCTCGGGTCGGCTCCAATAGAACCCCGCTCTGGCGAAAAGGCGGTATTATCTTTGGCCCGCGCAAAGAAAAAAATTATGAAAAAAAGATCAATAAAAAGAGCCGAAATATAGCTAAGTTGCATCTTCTGGGACAAAAAATAAAATCGCGGGAGGCTTTTATCTGGAATGTCTCGGCACAAAATCTGCCCAAAAAGACTAAAGAAGCAGAGATAGCGCTTTTAAAACTTCCTCTTAAAACAGGAACAGTTCTTGTTTTGACCGGAAAAAAAGAGAATTTTAAGAGTTTAAAAAATATCAGCTACCTGACTTTAAAAAGAGCCGCGGGTTTAAATCTTAGCCAGATTTTAAAATTTAATAATCTAATCTTTACCAAGAGTGGTTTTTATGAGAAAAAATTTAATAATTGAGCCCTTAATCAGCGAGAAATCAACTCTGCTTGCAAGTCAAGGGTGGTATAGCTTTCGTACTCCAGTAAACTTAGGTAAAAAGGAAGCCGCAAACATAATTGAAAATAATTTCAAAGTTAAGATAATCAAAGTTAATTCTCAAGTTAAGCAGGGCAAGAAAAGGAGAAGCGGAAAGAGATTCGCCATGACCAAATCTTTTAAGAAGATTCTGGTTAAGCTCAAAAAAGGGCAGAAGATAGATATTTTTGAGATAGAGACTTAAATTATTATGCCTAAAACTAAATTAATCAAACTTTATCGTCCCACCACCTCTTCTCGCCGTCTGGCGAGTGTTTTAAGGTTTAGAAACAAGAAGAAGACCAGGCCAAAAAAATCGCTCTTAGGCGGTTTAAACAAAAGATCGGGTCGGGATAGTTTTGGCCACTTGAGCGTCAGGCACCGCGGCAAGGGGCACAAAAAGCTCTATCGCCAGGTTGATTTTAAGCAGATGAAACTTGATCTATCAGCCACAGTGGAGACGATAGAATATGATCCCA
>JAHJRZ010000052.1 GCA_018830605.1 Patescibacteria group bacterium
AATGAGATTATTGCGCAAAAGCTGCCGGTTGAGTGTGAGAAGACGTCAGTCGAGAGAGCTAAAGAGCAAGGCGCCCGAGCGCAATTTCTTGATAAATATAAAGGTTCTGTGACAATGTACTCGATTGGTGACTACTCTCGCGAGCTTTGCAAAGGCCCGCACGTCAAAAATACTTCCGAGCTTGGTCATTTCAAGATAATTAAAGAAGAAGCCTCATCTGCAGGCGTGCGAAGAATTAAAGCGACTCTTAAGTAAATATTATTTTTCCCCCAACTTTTGTATTAAAGGTTTTGTCTGATATAATAGAAACGAAATTCCAAGATGCAAGAGACAAGATACAAACTTAAAAGCTTGAGGGATTAAATTTTGGAATTTGTGATTTTTTGTGTCTTGAAATTTAATTATTGTAATTTTTATAACATGTCATTCTTTGGTTTGTTTGGCAAAAAAACAGGAGGAGAATATGCACTCTCTCTTGATATTGGTACAGAGTTTGTCAAAACAATTATTTTTAAAATAACCGCTCCTTCGGAAGGCGAGGTTTTGGGCATTGGCAGACAGCGCCAGCGCTTGGGCGATATGCAGGGCGGGGCAGTAATGGATATTGCCGGGGTGATTAATAATTGCAAAGTCGCCATGGGCCAGGCCGAAGAGATGGCCGGGGTCAGCCCGGAGCAGACGATTATTGGCATTGCCGGGGAGCTGGTCAAAGGAGCAACCACCAATGTTCATTATACGCGGCGCGATCCAGCCAAGAATATTGAGATGAAAGAATTAAAAAAAATCATTGCCAAGGTTCAGGAAAAATCTTTTGAAAAGGCGCGGGAGATCTTGGCTTGGGAGACCGGTTATCAGGAGATTGATGTCAAGTTGGTCAACTCGGCCGTAGTTGATGTGCGCATTGACGGCTATAAAGTGACGAATCCTCTTGGATTTCAGGGCAAGGAAGTCTCGGTCGGCATCTTTAATTCTTTTGCCCCGATTATTCATTTGGGAGCGTTGACGACGATCGCCGAGAATCTGGATTTAGATCTGCTCTCCATTGCCGTCGAGCCCTATGCGGTGGCGCGCTGTGTCGGGCTTGAAGACGCCAGTGAGTTTTCCGCTATTTTTATGGATATCGGCGGCGGGACGACTGATATTGCGGTGGTGCGCAACGGCGGAGTTGAGGGAACGAAGATGTTCGCCCTGGGCGGCCGTTCTTTTACTAAACGTTTAGCTTCAGAATTTGATGTCTCTTTTGCCCAAGCAGAGGAGATAAAACTTAATTATTCAAGCGAGGGGCTGGATGAGCAGTCAAAAAAGAGAGTAAAAGATGCGTTCTCAAATGACATCTCGGTCTGGCTCTCTGGAGTCGAATTAACTCTCTCTGAATTTTCTGATATTGAGCTTCTGCCCTCGCGTATTCTTCTCTGCGGCGGCGGCTCAAAACTGCCGGATATAGTTGAATCGCTTGAATCTGATGATTGGTATAAAAGGTTGCCTTTTGCTAAAAGACCGGCTATTTCGTATATTAAGATTGCTGATGTGGAGAATATAATTGATAAGACCGGCCAGCTCTCCTCGCCTCAAGATATCACGCCTATGGCGCTGGGAAATTTAGCTTTAGATCTGATGGGTGAAGAGGGAGTAGTAGAGGGAATTTTAAGAAGAGTTTCAAGAGCAGTAAGGACTTAAATGGAGAAGGTTATTTATTTAGAGCCGGATGACGAGATAACCAGCGTCATTGATAAGATCAAAAAGGTCAATCAAGACAAGGTGATTTTAGTCGTTCCTAAAGCGGCCACTATCTTGCAGAGCGTGGTTAATCTTAAAATTCTTAAAAACCAGGCCATTCGGCTGGGCAAAGAGATCTCAATTGTGACGAGCGATGAGACCGGCAGAAATTTAGCCGGCCAGATCGGCTTGACCGTCTATCGCGATTTAGCCAAAAGGCCTGTCTCGAGCCATGGCGAGAGGCCTCTGCCCGAGAAGGAGCCGACTCATCCCAGAGTTGAGCGGCCAGAAGAAAAACCAGAGCCAGAAGAGCCCGTAAAAAAATCTAAAGAGATGCTTGATATCCGTCCTTCTGGGGTTAAGTTTAAACCCTTTAAAGATGAAAAGAGAGCCGGAATCGGTTCAGAGACGATCTTGGAGAAATCGATTAGACCAGTTAAAGATACCAAAGTCGTAAATTCTCTTAAAAAGCTTAAAATAGCGGTTATTCTTCTTTTGTTTACAACCCTTTTGACCGGGGCCGCGGCCTATCTTCTGCTTCCGAGGGCTAGAGTGGAGTTGGTTCTAAAAGCGGAAAAATTAGACAAGAGCTATGAGATTAAAGCCCAGAAAGATGTTCTCTTTAATGAAGAGACAGGCACTATCTCGGCTAATATCTATTCAATTGAAAAAGAAATGAGCCAGGAGTTTGAAGCCACTGGGACAAAAGAAGTTGGCGAAAAAGCCAAGGGAACAATAATTCTATTTAATGAGACCGGCACAGACCAGCCGTTAGTTGCGACAACCCGTTTTGTCTCATCAGCTAATTTAGTTTTTAGGTCAACAGCTGCAACTACAGTTCCCAAGGCCTATCTTGATCCGGGAGGAGATAAGGTTAACGGGACCGCCTCGGTCTCGGTCATCGCAGACGCAACTGGAGAAAAGTATAATCTCGGCCCCTCTAATTTTACCATCCCCGGGCTCGCGGCCTCGATTCAGAGTAAGGTCTATGGCCGTTCAAGCGCGGCCATGAGCGGCGGCTCAACCCGGATAATAAAAATTATCTCTGGAACAGACGCAAAAAAGGCGCAGGCGCAATTAATGGCCGAGCTTGTTAATTCAGGCAGACAAGAGGCCCTCTCCCAAGCTGATCAAGGCGAGGAGATGAGTTTTGAGGGCTCGGGACAGGGGGCGGTTATTTCGGAAGATTCGAGCCCGGCTGTTGGGGCTGAAGCTTCAAGCTTTAAGTATTCTCTTAAAGCCCAGATTAAAGTGATGACAGTTAAGAAGTCAGATTTTTATAATCTCTTGGCCTTAAAAATTAATCAAGAGATTCCTCAAGATAAAGAATTATTAAAAGAGGAGCTTGAGAAGACGACCGAGAATAAGATTGTGAGTATTGATACGGCTCTGGGCTTAATGAATGTTTCAAGCCGCGTTCAAGCGCCAGTGATCGCTAAAATGGACTTAGGGGCGATGAAGAATAATCTTAAAGGCAAAGAGGCGAGTGGCGCGGCCGCTTATCTCAAGGCCTTTGAAGAGATAGCTGACGCCCAGGTCTCTCTCTGGCCGTTTTTTGCTAAAAAGGTTCCCAGTCCTAAAAGAATATTTATTAATACTTCTTATCAATTATAATGTCTTTCTTAGCCCTTGATTTAGGAGAAAAAAGAGTGGGGGTGGCTATCTCTCGAAGCAAGATCTTAGCTGAACCCTTGAGTACGATAAGTTTTAACAGAGATTTTTATCAAGAGTTAGAAGCAATCTGCCTCATAGAAAAAGTTGAAAAAATTATTATCGGTCTACCCAAGAGCTTTGGAGACGAGGAGAACAACCAAGAAAAAAAGATAAGACGTACTGCTGATTTAATCAGAAAAAAGCTAAAGATTAAGATTGAATTTATTGATGAGAGCTTCAGTACAAAGATAGCCCAAGAAAGAAAAGCAGAGGATGTTGATCAGGAGGCGGCGGTTATTATTTTAGAGGATTATATAGATAGCCGCGGAAATTAATTGAAATTGGTGGAGATCAGGTAGAAATTAATTGTCGGAACTGGCGAGGCTGGCAATTTTATGATATAATAAAAGTATGAAATTTAGGCAGACATTATTTTGGGACGTTAATCCAAAAAATATTGATCCGCAAAAAAACGCCCAATATATCATTGAGCGCGTGGCTGATTTTGGTCATGATGATGAAGTGCGGTGGGTTTTAAGTTATTACGATAAATCTTTTTTAAGGTCAATCATCGCTAAATCAAGATGTTTAAGACCGGAGACAAGGGCTTTATGGATGCTTCTTACCGACAGATAAAATGGCATTTAAAGATGCTGCCGCGACAGACAAAAGAGGCGCTTGATTTTTTGTCTAAAGAAAGTTGGCTCAAAGACTCGGGCTGGTATTTAGCGGGCGGCACTGCTTTGGCGCTCCAAGCAGGCCATCGTAAATCTTATGATTTGGATTTTTTCTCTCAAACTAAGGAATTTGATAATGAAGAGTTATTGGCCAATTTTTCCAACAACAAAAACTGGTTAGTCTCAGTTAATAAGAAAAATACGATTTATGGAGAATTGTTAAAGGCGCAAGTCAGTTTTATCGCTTATCCATTTTTTGTCCCCAAGCAAAATTTTTTGCAATATGGGAATATTTCGGTGCTCGACAAGATTGACATCTCCGTGATGAAGATAACTGCCATCTCCCAGCGCGGCAGAAAAAGGGATTTTTTTGATTTGTACTTTTGCGCTCAAAACATTGAGCCATTAGAGAAAATTATTAAACGTCTCAAGGTTCAATATCCGTCAGTGGCTCACAATTATCATCATATTTTGAAGGCTTTAGTCTATTTTGAAGACGCCGAGAGCGATCCTGAGCCAGAAATAAATTTTAAAGCCGGCTGGCAGACGGTCAAAGATTTTTTCAATAAAGAAGTTCCAGCCACCGGCAAAAAATTGGCACATTGGAATTGATAGAAAAATGAAAAAAACCTGTTGCATCATTTTCGTGATTGTGGCTTTATTGGTTATCATTGCTCTTATAATCGGAGGGGTTTTTTATTATCAGGGTTTAGCTGCGGTTGAGAACAAAGAGAGTGAGGCGACACTTTTCACGGTTGAGGAGGGTTGGAGCGCGGCCGAGATCGCCAGTCATTTAAAAGAAGATGATTTTATCAGGTCAGAATTGGTCTTTAAGATTCATATTTTTATTTATGGAAAACGTCATAAACTTCAGGCCGGCAGTTTTGAGCTCTCTTCTTCAATGGACGTACCTCAAATTGTTGAGGTCTTGACTAAATCCCAAGAAAAACAGATTGAGATTAAGATTATTGAGGGTCAGAGATTGGAGGAGGTAGGGGGAGTAGTCGCCGCATCAGGAGTCAAGGGGGATTTTATCGAGCGCGCTAAAGTCGTAAATTTTAAAGACAAGTATAGTTTTTTAAGCAATCTTCCAGTTGATAATTCTCTTGAGGGTTTTCTCTTTCCAGATACCTATAAATTAAATATTAACGCGAGCGTTGATCAGGTGATCGAAAAGATGCTTGATAATTTTGATCTGAAGCTTAAAGAGCTGCCCGCGCCGACTAATCCGGTTTTTTCCAATCTTTCCGATCTGGTGATCTTAGCTTCAATTGTGGAGAGAGAGGCGACCAAATCACAGATTGAGAGGAGGAGGATTGCCGGAGTCTATCTCAACCGGCTGATCGCCCAGACCTATCTGCAGGCCGACCCGACTGTTCAATATTCAAAA
>JAHJRZ010000053.1 GCA_018830605.1 Patescibacteria group bacterium
CAAATCAATCCCAATTTTTAAAAATTGATAGGGCAGGGGAGAGGAACGAAAATTTTTAATTTTAAATTTGCAATTCTCAAAAACCTCAATTGCGCGGATTAATCGGCGCTTGTTTTGAAAGTCAGACGAATTTAAAGATATTTTTTTATTCTTTTTGGCAATGGCCTGGAGTTCGGCCAGACTTCTCGACTCCAACTCCCTTCTCAATTTTGTGTCGCTCTGGCCCGGGAATCTGTATCCTCGGGTTAAGGCGTAGATATACAAAGCTGAACCGCCGACAATAATGGGCAGCCTATTTTTCTTTAAAATATCTTTTATTTTTTTTAGGGCGTCGCGCTGGAAATCAGTCGCGGTATAAACTTTTTTGCGCGGATCAACAAAATCCAAAAGATGATGCGGCACTTTTTGCATTTCTTTTTTCGTCGGCTTAGCTGTCGCAAGATTAAAATACTTATAGACCGTGCGGGAATCAGCGCAAATAATTTCACCCTTAAATTTTTGGGCGAGCTTAATCCCCCATCCGGTCTTGCCTGAAGCCGTCGGCCCTAAAATGACGATTATTTTATTCTTCATCTTTTGAGAGATCTTTTTCTTGTTTATCTTTTAATTCTTTGATCTTAAAAACATTCTTGCCTGAAATATCCATTCTCTTCCTCTTTTTGCGCTCGCGTTTTTTAGCTTTTTCTTCCATCTCCGATAAATCTAAAGAATCAGCGTCCTCATCGTTTTTTTGCTTGTTCATCTCTTTTCCTTTTTGTCTTAATTAATTCTTGGCTTACTTCTTTGATTTGGCTTGAAAGATTTTTTTTCGGATCAAGCTCTTTGGTCGCAACAGTAGCCGAGATATTAAAATCTTGGCCTCCAATTTTAAGCTTCGAGGTTCTAAGTTTTTCTTTAAAAACTTTATTTAATTCTTCAACTGATTCTGCCCCTCCCCGAAGAGCCACCATAAACTCATCCCCGACAAACCACCGACCGATCATATCTGTTTTTTTTCCATAAACCTCTTTTAGTATCTCTGCATAGGCGCTGATTAATCTGTCTCCGCCGCTGTGCCCTTCTTGGGTACTATTAGCTTGTTTGAGTTTGTCAAGGTCAGAAAAAACTATCGTTAAGCGATCTTCGGGATTTTTTCTGTATCTCTCAAAAGATCCCTTGAGCGCCGCTTCAATGCGGGTGCAATTCAAAAGACCAGTCAAGCGATCAATCCCCCATTTTTCTCTTTCGTCGATTAATCTTCCGGCTAAATCAACAATCGAGCGCAAATTTTCCGGGACTTCTTCTTCTTTAGAAATACGCCGAAAATCATCACCAATTAATCTCCCCTCCCCGCTCTCTACCATTAAGGCCAATTCCTCAAGCGTCTGGGGGTTTTCTTTTGGGATTTGGCTTTGTTCAAATTCAGGCATAAATTATCATTAAAAATTGAAAAATCATTAATTTTATGGTATCTTATTAATTGGACAAAATCAAATCCGCCCTCGTGGTGAAATGGATATCACGCGACGCTTCGGACGTCGTATTAGGGGTTCGAATCCTCTCGAGGGTAGTTTGGGCCCGTAGCTCAGTGGTAGAGCGATTGCCTCTTAAGCAATTTGTCGTGGGTTCGACCCCCACCGGGCCCTTTAATTTTACAAAAAGCCGAGGTGGCGAAATTGGCAACCGCGCAAGGTTTAGGACCTTGTGTCCGCAAGGACTTGTGGGTTCGAGTCCCACCCTCGGCATTTTATATTTATGAGTTTGAAGAACTTGGACTTGCTGACGGCGAAGCGGTCTCGCTCGCAGAAGTAGAGGAAGAAGCTGAAGGCGTAGCTGAAGCTTGAGTTGAAGTTGTCGGTGTTTTGACCGGTTGAGGGTTAATAGTCTCTTTAACAATAAAATAAGCACCGGCGCCGATGGTAATTACTAACAAAACAATGACAATGATTAAAAAAGTTTTCATTATTCCTCCCTCCTCTATTTGTTCTCATATTTATTATAACAAGGAATCAAAACACTTTAAAGCTATTTTACAAGTATTAATCTATTGTACTTTGCCAAAAAAAGAAATTTTGATTCCGTGCCCTTGGCTAACAAAATTTGATTATTCTTTAAAATCAATGCCCTGACGAGTAAATGAATTTTTTCTTGCATAATAATTATTTCTATTATAACAAGTTTTTTGTTCTCCGCTCAGAAAAGCTCGGAAATAACTTTGAAGAAGGGCAACAACCAAACCCCAAGCTTTTCAAGCAGCTATTTGAAAAGACACGCTAATAACCTGTTATTTTTTAGTGGATTTTAGCTCATCCTTAAACATTTTTCGTAAATGATTCTCAATATCCGTCTTCTCCACTATTAAATAAGCAACAAAATGATTGACCTTATAATAATCAATTGCTTCTTCTATTTGGTCCGCCTTAATAAACGGACAGACCCAGAGACTCTGCTGGACTTGGCGAAAACCAATTCTTTTGATTGCACTTCTAAATCTATCCCTTCTTTCGTTCAGTTTCTGCGGGATATCAAAAGAAATCATCCGCCATTTGCCGTCTTTTTTGTTATCAGCTGAATTCTCTAAAAGTTTTATTTTTCCTTTAAGAGTAAACTTCACGCTTATTGAATTGGTGCGTTTCTTGTATTTAATATATCCAACTTTTTCCAAATAACTCAATCGATCATAGATTCTTTCTCTGGCAATTTTATTCTCTCGCAGTCTCTGGTAAAAAAGTTTGGTGCTGCGGCTGGAGAAAATAAAAGCATCGGTGATATCGAAAATATCGGACAGCACATCTAAAAGATTAGCTGATATTGTTTTGTATGTTTTTTTAATTTTTTTAAGTCTCATATTTTTTATTAATTCTATTATACAATTTATCACCAATAATTACCAAACTTTTAACATAGCTACTGGATAAATGACGCTATAAACCTATTAATCAATTTAGATTATTTTATTTTAATAGATTAAAAAACCCGCAAAGGTGACCGTGGAACGATTGGTCACCCTCGCGGGTGGGGGCTGGGAGGGGACTCGCTCAGGCGGCATCGCGCAGATAGTATCCTGACTTGAGGAAGCAGGCGACGCAGAGGTTCTCCTCGCAGGGAATGACTGCTTTTTGCTGTTCAAGCCAGCTGACATCCTCCGGTGGTGATTTGATGGCTTCACAGACACGGTCGAGCGGCACATAGCGCAAGGAGTCGGCATTGATGAAAGTGCAGATTTCGGCAACACTCATGCTTGAGGCGAGAAAATCCTCTTCTTTGGTCGGCGGTCGGGCACGCGGGCAGTAACGGATAGATGGAGGCGAGCCGATCCGAACATGCACCTCTACTGCTCCGACGCGGTGCAGTTCATAGATCTCATCTTTAATGGTAATGCCGGCGCGGATGGAGTCATCAAGAATGACAAGCTTTCTTCCAGCGACATTCTCCTTGATAACCCTTAGTTTGCGTGCTTTCTCCGGGATACGCAACCAGATGGGCAGGTTGTAAGTTCGGCGCCGATACTGCGGCGGCAGGTAGGCCTGAACAAGCGGTAACCTACTTTTCAGGTGATAGCCCTGGGCATGGCCAATTCCAGAAAAGGGGATCGGCGCAACATAATAGCCCTCACCAAAGTCATCACCTTCAGCCAGTATCCCGCTGAAGATGTCGCGCGCCACAGAAACGTGAACTCCGTCGATAACTGAATCGTAACGGCCGTAGTAGGCCCAGTTGAAGATGCAGAAGCGGACCTCGCCCTCGATGCGAAAGAGTGATTCCATGCCGTCGGGCATCAAACGGACTGCTTCGCCCGGTCTGATGTCGCGCAGTATTTCCCAACCGCGGTCGTAGGTAAAACCGCAGGACTCCGAAGCGACGATCATGCCGTCTCCGCCCTCTCCAGCGATTAACGGTGCGCCGCCATCGATTCCTCTGGCGGCATAGATCGCTTCTGGCGTCATAACAGTGAAGGCAAGTGGACCCTCTATCCTTTCAAGTGCACCGCGGATGCCATCGGGGAGGTCCGTGCCCTGATTGATGATGGTTGCCAGCAACTCCACGTCCTCGCCTGTCGGAAAAATACATCCCTGGCGCAGAAGCTTACGACGCAACTCGGCGCCGTTCGTTATGTAGCCATCCATACCAACGACGAAACTGCCGACATTCGTCAGCTCGCAAAGAATCGGCTGGCGGTCAACATTGCTCGTTACCCCCAAACCCAAATGACCGTCGAGGCCATCAAGATCTTCAGCGAAGGTATCAATAACCAAACCGCGATGCGTCCTAATCTTGGTAATCTCTCGGCCGTTGGCGGTCGCCATCCCGCCATAAACCTGACCGCGAGACATGAGCTCATACAGCCCCTGGTACATCCTGCCGACACATTGGCCATCTCTGTCTTTGGAGATGATACCCATGACACCGTGCATAGAATCCCCTCCCAGGGATTGGAGTGGCGGCTAGTCCGCTATTTTCATCCTATACTAATTATTAAATAAATATTATGTGGACAACTAAGCGGCCGGTAATTGGCCGCAATTTTTAATTTCTATTTTTTAATTTTTAAAACTAAGAAACGACAATATCTCTTTTGGAGAACCAAAAAACGGCGATAATAGTAAATACTATAATCACTCCACCAAAAATTAGGTAAGACCAGTTGTCAATTTTATTATTAATCAAAGATTTATTGGCATCAAAATAATAAAAGAAAGAAGTGTATTGTAAATCTTTTAAATTTTCTTTCAGCGAAGAAATAATCTTTAAAACATACATCAAAATCAAAATGCCCACCGGGATAAAATAAGCTCTTCCTTTGGAATTAAAAACAACGGAGAAAAAGAAGGCCAACGTCATTATTGCCCAGGCAAAAAGAAGGCCAATGATAAATGTTGTCACATAATGCGAAGCCTGGTAATCAACATGATAGGCAGCGGCCAGGGGTATAACAGTAAATACCGAGACAACGGTAAAGACGGCAATCAAAACCAATCCCCCCAAATATTTGGCAAAAAATATTTTGACTCTTGAAATGGGCAGTTCTAAAAGCGTTTCAATCGTGCCTGCTTCTATTTCGCCAGCAATTGATGACCCCCCGATTGAGACAGCAAGAGCAATCACAACTATCGGCCAGACAATACTAAACTGCTCCATGGCCAAAAAATTTTCAATCGAGGAAAATATTTGGGTTATCTCGGTTATACCAAACGCCTGCATCATTTCTTTGGGATAATATTGCATCAGCTGATTAAATTCATCCTTTTTGTCGGCAAAAGATGGAAACATTCCCACATACATCCACAAAAATCCAATAACTCCCAAACAATAAATCAGAAGCACGATTCGCCTGTCTTTAATTGTTCGCCAAAAAATCGCTTTCATTTGTAAAATTCTAAGAATATATCTTCAAGTGTAGCACGCTGAATTTCTAAATCTTTTAATTTATACTGGCTTAATAATTTTATCACCTGATTAATATCCTCTTTGACCACCAGCTCGACAAAATCTTGATGCTCCTCTTTTATCTCCACGCCGTCAATCTTAAAAACATCTGCCTCAAATTCTCCTTCAAAAGTAGCCATTACGCTATACATTTTTTTTCTTTTGAGGTCAGCAATATGTTCCATCGCCACTAATTTTCCTTCTTTAATAATGGCAACCTTGGAACATACTTTTTCCACTTCAGAGAGATTATGGGATGACATAAAAATTGTTTTGCCTTGATGTTCGAGTCTATCCAGCATTTGGTAAATTCTTTCCTGTAAGATCGGGTCAAGCCCGGCCGTCGGCTCATCCATTATTAACAAATCCGGGTCAGACATCATGGCAAGAACAATTGATAATTTCTGCTTATTGCCGGTTGATAATTGCCAGACCTTGCGCGATAAATCGAGCTCTAAATCTTTTGCCAGTCCAACGGCCTTGTGGGAATTACCTTTAACTGAACGGATAAAATCAATATGTTCCTGTCCTGTCCAACCTTTATATAATCGGTCTTCAGGAGACAAATAGCCGATTTTTTGTTTGAGCCAAACCGTGTCTTTTTGGGAATCATGACCCAAAATTTTTATCTCCCCTTCGGTCGGACGCAAAAAATCCATCATCAACCTAATGGTCGTCGTCTTGCCAGCGCCATTGGG
>JAHJRZ010000054.1 GCA_018830605.1 Patescibacteria group bacterium
ATATTTATCAAGAAATTGCGCTCGGGCGCCTTGCTCTTTAGCTCTCTCGACTGACGTCTTCTCACACTCAACCGGCAGCTTTTGCGCAATAATCTCATTAACTTTATCTTCAATCTCCTTGAGCTGTTCTGGAGTTAACTTCTCTAAATGCGCAAAGTCAAATCGCAATCGCTCGGAATTTATATCCTGTCCTCTCTGCTCCACATGATTGCCTAAAACTCGGCGCAGAGTCTCATGTAAAAGATGGGTCGCCGTATGCAGTCGAGCAATCTTTTCTTTGTTGATCTTAGTAAATTTCTTGGTTTTTCCTTGCCGCGAGACTTCTTGATGTTTTGCAAATTCTTTTTCAAAATCCGCTTGATCAATCTTAATTCCCTTCATTGCCGTATATTCTTTTGACAATTCAAAAGGGAACCCGTAGGTCTGATAAAGATTAAAAGCTCCTTTGGCGTCGAGTTTATCCAATTTTTCAATCTCTTTTTTACCTTTTTCAATTGTTTTTTGAAATTTAGCAAATTCAGCCAAAGCTATCTCATCTTTAACCAAACTTGCCATTTTTTGGCTGTAAAGTAGAATTCGACGCAAAAGGCGACGCAAGACATAACCCTGTCCTTTATTGCTTGGAATAACTCCCTCATTAATTATAGCCTGACTCGATCTTGAATGATCAGCCAAAATGCGCAAAGTTTTTTTGTCTTTTGGCCCTTTTAGAGATAATTCTTTTTCTAATTTTATAATTATCGGCTCAAAAATATCCGTCTCAAAAACATCATCTTTGTTCTGCATTACTGCCGTTATTCGTTCTAATCCCATTCCAGTGTCTACTCCTTTCTGCGGTAGATCTATCCATTTTCCATCTTTAAGCTGGTACTCGTTAAAAACTAAATTCCAGACCTCAACGTCGTCTACATAAAACTCAACAGTCGGTCCTCCCGGGCTACCCTCTGTGCCTAATGTCCAAAAATTATCCTCAAAATTCCCCTCTTTAACCTCCTTGAGACCCGTGAGCCCCCTTAAAATTTCAAGCGATTCCTTATCCCCCTGTAATCCTATCCTCTTATCCCCCTTAAAATAAGTCGCCCAAATTCTCTTTTTATCAATCCCCAGCCATTTTTTGTCTGTCAAAAATTCCCACGCCCACTTGATCGCTTCTTCTTTGAAATAGTCATTAAACGAGAAGTTCCCCGGCATCTCAAAATAGGTCAGGTGGGTTTTGTCGCCGACTTCGTCAATGTCAGAAGTACGTAAACAAGGTTGGACAGTGACGACGCGCGGATATTTTGCCTTCTTCTCGCCCGAGAACCAGCTCTTGAACTGCTGCATGCCAGCGGTCGTAAAGAGAACCGAGGGGTCGACCGTATCCGGAATAATGGGAGATGGCGGCATCTCTTGATGCCCTTTTTCCTCAAAAAACCTAATAAATTTTTCTCTTATTTCTCTGCTTGTCATTTTCTATTCTTACTGGGAATTTTATTAAAAATAATACTGGCCAGCTCAAAAAAATTCAACCGATTTTTTTCTAAATTTTCTTGTTTAACTCCAAGTTGATCAGGATAAAGAGTGATATATACCCTCTCGGTTTTTCGTGTTCTTTCCACAAACTCCTGCGTCTCCTTGGGAAGATTATCAATCTTCTTTTCTGCTTTATCAACCGCGCCAAAACCGGCATTATAAGCGGCCAGCGCTAAATCTTGATCACCATTATATTTATCCAGCAACTGCCGATAATAATAAGTCCCAAATTTAAGATTGATCGCCGGCACAAACAAATCATCCCGCCAAAGATTGTCAATCCCTAATTCTTTGGCCAAAAGATTGGCCGTATCAGGAAGAATTTGCATCAAGCCAATAGCATCTTGAGACGAGACCACATCTGGATCGAACTTCGACTCCTCATAAATAATGGCTGCGACTTGGGAGGGCTCAAGAGGATATTTAGCTGAATTATCTTTAATTTCAGCCATATACTCCAGAGGATAAAAGCGATGCGCCAGATAATCGACTGTTATCCAAATACCAAAAAATAGCACGATAAAAATCGTAAGCAACGCGATGATGATACTTCTTTTTTGATAAAAATTCATTCTTTAGGAATAATAATCTCTTTGCCGACCTTTAAGGCGCCTGAATTATCAATGCCGTTTGCTTCGGCAATCTTATGCCAATCGACCTTAAACTTTTTACCGATCTCATAAAGAGTATCTCCGCTCTCAACGGTGTAGGCCTTTCCTTTGACAGCTGGAGTTGGGGTCAGCTCTGATTTCTCGCCGGCAACACTGCCTTCTGCGGTCGTTGGAGTGGCAACGGCTGGAGTCGTCTCCGGTTGGGCTTCATCCTTTTGCGCTTCTTTTAGGGTCTGATTATCGCCCGAACACCCTCGGATAAAGAAAATAGTCAGAATGATTATTAAAATCACTCCGGCAATCGTCGCCAATCCCACATAAAATGCCTTTTTCTCTCCTTTTTTCGAATTTTCTTCAGAAATTTCGTCCATAATCAAAATAAAATATCATCGTTTTATTTTTTCCAACACGAATTCTTTTATTTTCTCCGCTGCTTTGTAATTCTCTTCGGCATCCTGCCAAGAAAATTCCGGAATCTCACCAGGATAACGAGTAATTATGTAACATTTATTAAGTTTCGTGAATTCTTGACCTAAGTCAAAAATATCTGAAACCGAAGGCTCAATCAGGGTGGCAATTCTTTTTAAATCATGAGTTTTGGGATAATCGCGGCTGTAAAAAACAAGCAGACTCTTTAAATATTTCTCTGCCATTTGTTGTGCCAAAAAACAAACAAGACTCGGCGTCCCATCCTTATGTTTTAATATTGATTGAATATTTAATTCATCTTCATCAGCTTTTTCAACCCATTCCAACCAGATTTTATTTGTTTCATTTTGCATATAAAGTTTTACCGTTTTCAATAATGTTTATTACAAAACGATCATTCATCTTTTCCCTTTTGACTACTTGTTCAGGCGTATAAACAAGAAAATCCATAGGAAATTCACGTCGGAGAAAAATTTTATCAACACTTTCTATCCTTTTTGGGATTGGCTCATCTGTTTTTTTAACAATAAAAAAATCCAGATCACTGTCTTGATTTGGTCTTCCCCAAGCGTAAGAACCAAAAAGAATAATCTTTTCTGGCTGGTAGACTTTAGCGATTTTAACGGCAATTTCTCTAATTTTTTGTTGTTTTTCTTGAGATATATTTTCCATACAAACCAATCATAGCTCATTTTTAATTGTTTTTCAATAAAATGTATTTGAAAAATTTACTGCTTTGGCGGCAAATTCTTTTCGGGATTTAAATAGAAAAAGAAAAGGGCCCAGATAAGCAAGCTTACAAGGGCCCAAGGGTCTGGAACGGTATCGATCGGTGTCAGACAAAAACTGGATCGTTTATGGGTTCCTTCGATCCGCCGAATAAGCCAGGCGCCCATTCGAAAGGGCTCTGCTTCTGACATAATGCATCGAGCTCTTTGCCAGTCAGAATCCGGAAGGGCTTGGCCTCCGTCTTGTCGTAATTCTCCAGACTGAATGCGATTCCGCTTGTTGGATTCATGACAACTACAAGACTGGTCACCTTGTCCTGACGTTGCTCTAGGCGATCCCAGACTTGTCGAAGAAGGCTTTTGTCGAGAACAGCGACAACTTCTCTACCTTCGACCGTTATAGCCGGAAATGTCCCCATCAGTCCGTGGGCCAATTCGAGGAAGTGACACTGAGCGATTTGCCATCCGGCAAGATCGCAACCAAATAGATCAGCTAGTCTCTCCGGTTTCCGTGGAATCATCATGGCGACTCGCTTCCTTTCTTTTCTGGTTTTCAGGGTACAAAGTAAGCCAAGCGTTAGCTTGACCTCCTCGAATATACACTATAATAAAGTAAATCAAAAAGCAATCTGATTGATTGCTTTGGTGCCGGGGGCGGCCCCACTTCGTCCCGATGACCATCGAGACTACGCGGGGCAAGGATTCTTTACTTATTATTCGCGCTGGTGGCGCGGGTGGGAGTCGAACCCACAAGTCCGATTAAGGACACACGATTTTAAGTCGTGCGCGTAAACCAATTCCGCCACCGCGCCATTTGATATTTGTGATTTGAAATTTGATATTTCCTCAAGCCTTGGGCTTGAGGACAACTGTCTCCCTTTCCTCAACCGGCAGATTCTTTTTTTCTATCTTTAACTCGTCTTTTGCTTCGACTCCCTTGGCTCCTTCTTCATTCAGAAAGGCAGAGGCATCATTAATTTTGATCGTCAACCCCGGAATTTTATAATGCATCGGGATGACAATCCGCGGGTCAATCTGAGAGACGATCTTGGCCGCTTGATGGCCGTCGACTGTATATTTTCCCCCTACCGGGACGAGCAGAATATCTACTCCGTTCAGCTCTTCGAACTGACCTTCTGTAAGCTCGGTTTGGCCTAAATCACCCAGATGAGCCACCACCATCTCTTCCAGGCGCACGGTAAACATCAGTGTCTCACCTCTCTCCTGGCCATTTTTATCATCATGATAAGCGGAAATCGCTTGAATATAAACGCCGCCAAACTCATACTCGCCCGGCTCGGAAATTATCTTTAAATCATCGTGGGGTTTTTTAACAATTGAGATATTGGCATGATCACTATGCTCATGGCTTACAAGCAAAATATCCGCTTTAAGCTTGGGCTCTTTAAGCCCAATTTTTTTATCAAAAGGATCAACCACAATCGTCTTATCCCTTGATTTAATGGTAAAACAAGATTGGCCGTGCCAAATAATATTCATTGTATCTCCTTTACCCTGTCAAATAATTCGCCGCGGCGAATTACTGGCAGCGCCAGTATTTGACGGGGTTAAATTACAAATACATCATAGCAAAAATATCTTTTTCTTTCAAATGAAAATCGCCGTTCGGCTCTCAAATTCTCTTGAGCGCTTGACGGCGATGAGTGTTAGGGCAGATTGACGACTTGAAACTGATGCTTCTCCAAGTCATCGGGGGTGTCAAAAAAGAACTGTATTGTCTCTTGACAAGTCCACCAATTGTCGGCCCGAGGAACCGCTGGCAATAAGTAGAGATGCCTCCAATCATCGCCTTCCGAGGCATCAACTAAGGCGACGGAGTAGTTATCGAGATAGAATGCCCGGCTAACACGTTTAGGCGCTGAAGGCCAATCCTTGTCTGGAAACTCCCAGGCGATTGGCGACTTATTGGCCGCAATCTCGAGATAACTCCCGCCCTCATTCTGACGAAGTAAGAGTCTTGAGACGCCATTGGGAGAGGTGGTCGGATAAAGGCCCGACTGGCGCGCCTCTGCGGCCATGTTCTCGAGATTAGGGATGAGGCCGACCTCGCGGAAAAAGTCAACCAAGAGGCCGGCCCCGCACTGCTGGGCAATGACGAACTGCTGCCGCGCCTGGCCTTGAAACTCACAATCATCTGTGTCTAGAGCCATCGAATAAGTAACGCGCTCGTACGACATATGCGCCGCCACATCAATCCAGGCCTCTCCGCTGCCCTCCCAATGGGGCTTGCCTTGGTCATCCCGCCAAGGGGATTTGAGATACATGCCGCCGGATTTGATCACCCACCCTTGAGCCCACAATTCTTCAAATGATTTGGAATGCTTATTGGGAGCAGTCTGTTTCTCCACCCAATTCTCAAAAGCGCTGTGTTTGTCTAAACGGGAGAAGAACAATCGATTGGAGTGGCCGCAGAAAGCGGCGTCCTGTACCAGATGCAAGACGCATCCCAGATCAAAAAGCGCTCCAGTCATATCGCCCTCTCCCCACTTCTTGACCGCTCTCGCGTAATACTCCCCCGCGACTTCTTGTGAACCTTTACTCCCCGACCCAGCGAAGTTGCAGTGCCGCATCGCCTCATGAGCATGAAGCAGAATCGGCGGCCAGAGCGACTGATTGACGTCAGGGGCGATCACTGCCTTCAACATTGTTGTCTTATTCTTCTCCAGCGCAATCTTCGCTGGCTTAAACTCATCTCCGCCGTCATTCGAAGCAACGACGACTGTAACCTCGTATTGCATCTGGTGGTTGAGAGTCGTGAAGGACCCTGACATTCGCGGCAAAGAAATCAAAACCACAAAAACGAGCATCCGTCTCATCACCCTGCCTCCCTTTTTGTTGGTGCCAGACTCAATCAAACCTTAGCCCTACTTGGCTTTTTTAGCAAGAGAGAGTATCTTTTTTGCCTTGGCCTCGCCAATACCTTCTATTTTTTTGAGATCAGAAACTTTGGCTTTAGCAATTTTTTTAAGAGAATCAAGACCAGCGCGCTTTAATTTTTTAATCGTCATCTGGCTTAATTTGATATCTTTAAGATCAGCGCTTGGGCTTGCTTTTTTCTTCTTTTTTAAAGCTAATCCTTTAATCGAAAGCCCAATCTTATGTTCTTCCGGCTCCAGAGAAATTATTTCAGCTTTTATCTCGTCAGCCAACTTCAGGATGTCTGCCGGGTCAGAGATTCTCTCATTTGATATTTCAGAGATGTGAATCAACCCTTCAAGGCCGTTTCCAAGCTCCACAAAAGCGCCAAAAGGCGTTAAGCGCTTGATCCGGCCTTGAATCTTCTCTCCGATCTTATATTTTTTAATCTTTTTAAGCCATGGGTCTTTTTGTGTCTGCTTTATTGATAAAGAGATTCGTCCCTCTGAAATCTCGATAACCTTGGCTTTAACCTTATCGCCAACATGAAAATCACGATGAATGTCCTCAACTCTATCCCAAGATACTTCAGAAATATGAATCAACCCTTCCAAATCATCAAAATGAATAAAGAGGCCAAAATCAACCACTCCGGAGATCTCGCCTGAAACCTTATCAGCTACTTTAATACTCGAGAGTTTTTCTTTATCCGTCTCCAATTTTGCCGCCCGTTCAGAAAAAATTATATCCTTATTGCCTTGATTAATATTAATAATTTTTACCCCAAGCTCCTCGCCAATAAACTCTTTGAGCTTAGAGAGGATCTTCTCTTTATCACCGCCCTCAACCCGAGGATAATGCTTAGGAGAGAGCTGGGAGACCGGCAGGAATCCGCAGGTTTTGCCCACGGCAACCAAGAGCCCGCCGCGGTTAGCTTCAATGACCTTAACTATAATCACCTTTCCTTTTTCAAAAGAAGAATCAAAACTGCCCAACTTTCCATCCTCGCGCCTGGCTCTAAAAGATAAAACCACATTACCCTCTTCATCCTCAACATCATAGACTGAAGCTTTAATCTTTTCACCCGTTTTGAGGTTGGAGGGGGCATTCAAGAGCTCGCGGCCGACCACAATCCCTAAAGCTCTACCCTTTAAATCAATCAAAATTTTATTTTTGGAAGAAGAGATAATTCTTCCTGAAACCTCGTCCCCGCGCCGAAAAATAAGATCAGCTTTTTTATCGCGCAGAAGTTCTGAAAATGATTTTATTTTTTTAATTTTAGCCATAATTTATTTTTGACTCCTCGGAAGATACTTTGCTCTACGTTTATAGTCTGACTCCTCTTTGTACTCGCGGGGAAAACTGACGGCTAAGTAAAAAATCAAGTAAATTGCCCAGACGAGAATGCTGAAAATAAAGATGACAAACAATAATCTCATTGAGAGAAAACTCGCCCCAGCCAAACGGAAAAAGGTCAGGATTAAGCCGCCGATGCCTAAAGTTAGAAAAAGGTAGAAGACCTTGGTCTCCAAAAATTTCCTTAAGATCTTTGATTTTTTAACTAAATAGTGCGCCAGAAACCATACTATCACGGCTAAAATAATTATCAAGCCAAAAACAATCAAAAAGAGATTTTTTGAAGCAAGCGCTCCAGGGTTCGAATCAGTCAGGAATTTAATATCAGAGAGCTTTGAAAAGTCAAACACGTTAATTGATATTATTATTTGATATTGTAGGTAACTATCTTCTAGATTTTATCTTTTGTTTTTGATTTTGTAAAGATGCCGGGTCGCAGAATCGAACTGCGGACACCATGATTTTCCAATCGCTTTGGACTATCTCATCTTCCCGACGATTCGTCGGGGAGTCGGGCGCTAAATACGAGATTATTGTTGGGACTCACTCGTTAGTCTCTACACCTTGCCGTCGAACTAAACCCAGACGACCTTGGCTCGGGATTGGCCGCGCAGCGCGCGGCAGCTATCTGCTGTCAGCTGACAGCTGGCTGCTGGATGCCGCTGTGCGAGACACAGCTTTCCCCGAATTCACCCGATTTTCATCCCCGCATTACTGCGAGGCGGACCGAAAATTCAGTCATGTGCTCTACCACTGAGCTAACCCGGCATAAATTTAGAATTGTGAAGCTACACCTAAAATCCACCCTTTTATTCTTCTGTTAAGTTTAGCACTCATAATTGTAATATGCAATGTGCCGTAAGGCAAGCGGTTGTAGGGTCGTTTTTGTCTGCTTGCCTTGCTTTGTAAAATCTGCGGCTGCCAGAATTGATTAATGGGAATTCTCGTGATCTCCGACCAATATTTTGTCGCTTTATTATTAGAAATATTATGATGCAAATGAACTATTAATCTAAAATCTCTATTTCTAACTTTACAAATTTTTCGAAAAAATTTCATGATAATTTTAATAATATCAGGGTCTGAATTTACAAACCGAACCATCCATTTCTCTCGTCTGCCTCCTTCTGCCATAAATAACCCCAAGCCCAGATAAAAAAACTCATTTTTATTAATCTTTTCAATCTCATTAGCATATCGCTTGATCTCTCTGGCTGTTTTTTGTTTATATTCTCTCGATCTTTTTTTATTAAAAGCAATAATATTTTTAGCCCAAACTAATCTTGCCTTAGCCAGATTTTTCTTTTTGGCAATTTTTGATAGAGGTAAATTACTTAACCAATCAGAAAGAGTACTTTTAGGAATATTTGTTAAATCCGAAATCTGATTATAACTCAACCCCTTTATTCTTAATTTAATCGCTTTTTCCTTTTTCGGACTAATGATCATAATTAATTAATATTATACCATTGGTTCAGCAATACTACAAAGATCCTTGACAGAAAATCAAAAAAAACTAAAATACAGAAGAGACCACAAAAAGGAGATGATGAGAAGTGGAGAGGAAAAAGAGGACCTTCTGGTGGCAACGAATGAATTCTGCCATGAGTCATCTCTTTGAACATCGCTTTAGGCATAACGGCCAACTCTATTCTGTTTCTGGCGGAGAAATGAGTAATCCTCCAGTCAGATGCCGACTAGTGGCTGACAATGCGGTCATTCCTCTCGGCCGGCTCTGGAGTCGAACTGACGAGTTGCAGACAGCCCGAGCTAAAATGCCAACCGACCGCTATCTTGCCTGCCGTATTCTCTACCGACTTAAAACCAAACGACTCGATGAGATTAACCGCCAACTCCTCATGCAAAAACCAAAATTCTCAGCCAAAAGAAGCCATACTGGCCAACTTGTTCTTGATTTTGGCGAGAATGAGGGGATAAGGCCAGACTTCGACTGGGATCAGTTCTAACCCAAACGGCTCTCTCGTCTATCTTTCCCCAAAGGATAAGCGTCAGAGTCGTTTTTTAATTAAAAAATGGTCGCTGGAGGATTCGAACCTCCGACCTTCTGGATGTAAACCAGACGCTCTAACCAACTAAGCTAAGCGACCAAAGTGCGGACGGAGGGAGTTGAACCCTCACGAGCTTACGCCCACATGCTCCTCAAGCATGCCTGTATACCAATTCCAGCACGTCCGCAGAAAACGGCTGACAGCTTTCAGCTGCCTGCTGCCTGTTAATAAATTCTACCAATTTTTATCCTAAAATTCAATCTTCTTCTTTTTAGACGAGCTATTCTGCCAAAGAAAAACATTATGAGGTCGAGCGGCCATGGTGTCCCGTCGCTGGCGGGACGAGCGAGACCGAATATTGAGCGCAGTCCCGCGCGGTGGGTGGGACAAGCGATTTTTCGCGGTAGAATAGCGAGCCTTACTTTCGTTTCCGCTCGCTCTTGATATACCACTCCCCAATCTCAATAAAACGGTCTGAAGAGTTCCCCGCTATCCTTGTTTTAATTATCCCTTTAATCGAGATATTAGCCCCATAAAGATAAGGAGCACTCATCAGAGGGATAACCGGCAGATCCTCGGCTATAATTTTGGAAAAACTCTTTAATTTATCTGTCCTCACTTGCGGATCAATTGAGAGCCGGGCGTCCTCAAGCAAAGAATCAGCCGCTAAATTCTTATAAGCCGAAATATTTAAACCGCCATTTATCTGTGAGGAGTGAAAATATGGGTAAGGGTCAGGCGGAGAATCAAGATTCTCTCCCAAAATAACCGCATCATATTGGCGCAAAGGAATAATTGTTTTTTGTAGAGTCAAAAGATCAACCACAATAATCTTCGCCTTAACTCCGACTGCCGCCCAATCCTCAACCACAAGTTCAGCTATCTTCTGTAAAGACGAATCATCAATCGTATAAAGGACGAGTTCGGGATTGGTATTTTTTAATTGACTCAAATATAATCTGCTCATCTCGGGATTATAAGGATAATCCAACGTTTGCGCATCATAGCCCGGAGCAAAAGAAGGGATAACGGTCTTTAAAATCTCGGCTCCCCCTCCATAAACTTCCTGCACTATCTTTTCTTTATCTATGGCTTGAGAGAGGGCCTGCCTAAACTTTAATTCTTGGTTAATATTCTTATCTAAATTAAAGAAGACCGCGGTAAAACGAGGTATCTGCAGACGATAACAGCGGAAGGTCTTGCGATCAACTGAAGCCAAGTCCAATGGAGTAAAACCGCCAAAACCATTGATCTCGCCCTTTTTGTAAGCTTCGACCAGCTCTCCTTGAGATTGATAAGAACGAAAAATAACTTGCTCAAAAAATCCCTCGTTGTCTTTTTTATAAGTATCAGCTCTCTTTAGAATAATAGAATTTGACTTGTCTTTTTTTGTCTCAAGACGATATCTGCCGCTGCCAATAGGATTTAAATTAAAATCACTCTTGTCTAAAAGCTTGGGCTCGACTTCTTTTAATTTATGGGCTGGCAAGACCCCTATTTCAGATAAAATTGAAGGAAAGTTTGAGTTCGTCTCTGGCAGAACAAAAGAAAATTCAAGCTCGCTCTTCTTCTCCATCTTCACGCCGTCAAAAGAATGGCTGAAAGGCCCGTTATATCCCTCTGCCTGCAGTATATTTAAGGTAAATTC
>JAHJRZ010000001.1 GCA_018830605.1 Patescibacteria group bacterium
ATATTTTTTTCTACTGCGGGGCAGCCGGGAATAACGCCGTCAATTTTTATGTAAGCACTGACAGGCTTAGCTTCGACGGCTCTCGGCTTGTATCTCAATCCGTAGACTTCGCGCTTGATTTTGTTTCTTTGTTTTTCATCAATGATGGCATTGACTCCACCGAGGGCGGCGCAAGCGCCCAGAACAACAACATATTGTGAACGTTCGCGAATGAGCTTGAGATTGTTTTGTTCAACTTTTGCGACGGGCGTTCCCTCAATAATGGCTATGTCAAAAAAGCTGTTTTTTTCTGCCTCTTGCGTCAGCCGCCAGTTAACAATCTCAAATTCTTTTTTTAGAAGTTTTTTCTTAAGCAACTTTCTAAGCCAGCCGATCATCACGATTTCACAACCCTCGCAGTCGGTCATGTCAAAGATTGCTATTTTGGGTCTTTGTCTCATACCATTCCTTTTATTTCTTTAGCTTCTTCGTAAGTAAACACAGGTCCATCTTGGCAGACATATTTACCATCGCAAACGCAGTGCTGGCATTTGCCCACCCCGCACTTCATCTGGCGTTCAAGTAATAAGTAAATATCCTTATCCTGAAATCCCAAACCCTTTAATTTTTCGGCGACTGATTTATACATTACTGGCGGTCCGCAGACGATAGCTATTGAATCCTCGTACTTCAAGTTTTCGGGATTACAGATTTTTGTCACCAAACCAACTTGACCAGTCCAATCGCCAATATCTTCATCAACTGTAAAAAAAGTATCAATCGTTTTTTGCCAATTTTTATGTTCATCTTTATATAAAAGCTCAAATCTGCTTTTAGCCCCATAGATTAAAGAGACTCGGCCAAAATCCTTACGATGCCAGCTGACATACTGGATAAGGGAGCGCAGAGGCACCAGACCGACTCCGCCGGCAATCAGAGCGATGCTTTTATACTTTAAATCATTTGGCTTGATTCCCTTGCCAAAAGGTCCGCGCAGTCCGACCTTGTCGCCAAGTTTAAGTTTAAAGAGTCCGCTCGTGACCGTTCCTGATTTGCGAACGCCAATCTCAAAGTTCTCTTTACAGTCCGGGCTTGAAGAGACGCCCAGCGGTATCTCGCCAAATCCCAAAACCGAGAGCATAATAAATTGTCCAAAGTCAAAATTAAAATTTTCGCGGTCGCGAGAATTAGAAAAACGAAGAGTAAAATGTTTGGTATTCGCGGTTAATCTCTTGATTTCAGAAATAATAGCTTCTTTTGGTTGGTAGATATTAGTCATAATCTCAAATCAAAAATCCAAAATCTCAAATGAAATCCCAAATTCAATAATTTCAAAATTTGATATTTAATATTGTGCATTTTATTTGTGATTTGATATTTGTGATTTGATATTTTTTGATAGCCCTCTCTTTGCTTCCTCTAAAACTTCTCTAAAATTAATACCGGCGGGGCAATATTTGATACAGCGGCCGCAGTTAACACAGCCGGGCTTGCCCATTTCATTTATTAGCTGGACAAATTTATGATGATACCAATGGTAGAATCGATCGCGATGATTACTCTCAAAGGTGAATCCTTCGGCTCCGCGCGCATGAACGGTCGTAAACGACTTAAAAAAGCAAGCGTCATAATGCCTCTCCCGTCTGCCCTTGCCTTTTTCAACAGACGGCTTATCCTCAACATCAGAGCAGAAGCACAAGGGGCAGACAAAAGAACAGTTGCCGCAGCCGTAACAGAGGGAGGCGTACTTATCCCAAACCTTTAAATCTTTAGTTCTCTCGACCGCGGATTTTAATTCAAAGAGATGTTGATAGCTGGAAGTAAATTTTTTTGCTGACAGTCGTTCTTTGATTTTAGTTTTTTTAAACCAGTTTTTCCTTAAAATTCGGTCACCTTTTTTAGTTATACTTCTGGCTAAAAATCTGTCTCCGGCATCTTCTAAAAAAACATCATAGCCAATCCGCACATCAACTCCAAGGGCGCGGTGAAAATCATCGTGTTTTTCATTACCGCTAATGCCGACGATAGTCATATTTTCACGGCGTTTTAAGTAGTAATAATCTTGATGGGGTCTGCTCATAATCTCGTCTAATTGGATGATGGCGTGGATATCGACTAAGTGGACGCCAAATAAAAGAGTGCGTTCGCGAAGCCGAGGTATTTTTATTTTGCCATTTTGATAGTTAAAAAGACACTCACGCGAAGGAAAGAAGAATTTAGTCGGGGGGAGGATCGTCGTCGGATAGTCAAGAATTACATGTTTAGGATCCTTGATTCTCTCAAAAACAAAATCATTGCCTTTTTTTATGGGCGCATACAAAGAGTGGCGTTTAGAGAGCGCGGCGATTAAGTCAGGAATATTTTTTTTGGCTATTTCTTTTTTCATCCTTCTTTATTTTAATTGAGATTTGGCCATTTGGCAAAATAAAAAACCGCC
>JAHJRZ010000055.1 GCA_018830605.1 Patescibacteria group bacterium
AAAAGAGGTTTAATCGGCGAAATTATAAAAAGGTTTGAACAGCGTGGATTAAAGATTATTGCCCTGAAAATGGTCTATCCGACCAAAGAGCATGCCGCCGAACATTATTCCGGCTCAAAAGATTGGCTGGAAGGAATGGGCAGGAAGACGCTGGATAATTTTAAAGAGCACAAGATGAGCGCTAAAAAGTTGATGGCTACAGATGATCCATATAAAATCGGCAAGATGATTCAGAAGTGGAATGTCAGCTATCTTGCCAGCGGCCCAATCGTTGCCATGATTATTGAAGGAATGCATGCTATTTCAACGGTCAGAAAATTAGTCGGCAATACATTGCCGATATTGGCTGACCCGGGTACCATCCGCGGAGATTTTTCAGTAGATACCAACACTGCTGCCAATCTTGAAAATCGCACCATCAGAAATATCGTCCACGCTTCAGGTGATGAGAGCGAAGCCAGCCACGAGATTGAACATTGGTTTTCTCCTGAAGAGATTTGTGATTATAAACGAAGCGATGAGGAAGTAATGTTCGCCTAATAAGCTACAAGCTACTACCTAATTCCTAGTATTATGTTAGATCCTAAACCATATCTTTTGCCATTTTTTCTCGCTCTGGGATTATCTTTGCTTTTTACTCCTTTAGTTAAAGTAATTGCCCAAAAATTCGGTTTTGTTGATCTTCCAGATAAACGCAAAGTCCATAAAAAAATTACCGCTCGTTTAGGCGGCTTGGCTATATTTTTAAGTTTCGCCATTGTCACTCTAATTTTTTATTTTTTTAAAAAAGATTTTTTTGTCTTTGCCCCTTGGCACGAGTATAATCTTCCTGTTAAATTCACGGGCATTATTATTGGCGCTTTGGTACTGATTATAGTTGGGATTATTGATGACAAAAAAACTCTCTCTCCTTGGACAAAACTTGGGGCACAAATAATTGCTGCCTTAATTGTTATCATTTCAGGCACAAGGATAGAATATGTTAACAACCCTTTGGGCGGTTTTATAAATTTTGATTTAACTGTTTCTTACCTTATTTCTTTAGTCTGGATCGTCGGCATTATTAATGTTATTAATTTTTTAGACGGCTTAGATGGATTGGCCGCCGGAGTCTCATTTTTTGCTTCGATCTCCATCTTTTTTATCTCCTTGCTTTTGACTGTTTATCAGCCAGCCACCGCTTTTCTCTCTATTGTTTTAGCCGGCGCCCTGCTCGGTTTTCTGCCCTTTAATTTCAATCCGGCCAAAATCTTTATGGGCGATTCCGGCTCCTTATTTTTAGGTTATGTTTTAGCTATTCTTTCAATCGTCTCCGGGGCGAAAATGGCGACCGCGCTCTTGGTCTTGGGCTTTCCGATAATTGACGGGCTCTGGGTGGTGGCGAGAAGAATAGCCAGGAGCGAATCACCCTTTAAGCCGGATAAAACTCATCTTCATCATCGTCTGCTTTCCATTGGTCTTTCTGTCCGAGGGGCGGTAATTCTTCTTTGGATGGTCTCTTTGATCTTCGGCATGCTGGGGATAATCTCCACAACTTATGGTAAAATGATCTCGATTATCTTATTGATTGTCATAATGTTTTTTGTCTATACATTTCTCTATTATTTTGAAAGGAGGAGAGAATGTCCAAGCGGATAATGAGAATAGTCTTTATTGTTCTGATTCTTGCTTTTGCGATTGGTATGGTTTTGCCGTTCTTTTTATGACTATTATTAATAAAAAAATAGCAACTGAATCAGATGAGGAGATTATTGAAGAGGTGAGGCGGCATCCGATTGTTCTTATTAAATCCTTTTTTTGGGTATTTATTGGTTTTGTAATCGTGGTCTTAATCTTTATTATTTTTAAAGCCAGCGGTATTTTTTCGCTCGCCTTTTTTCTTTGGTTAATCTTTGGCGGGATTTACGGCCTTTATCATTATTATATTTGGCGAAGAGATGCTTATATCTTGACCGACTCAAGAGTAATTATTAGAGAGCAGGAGTCATTTTTTTCCAAAAGAGTGAGCGAAGCAAAATATGATGATATCACTGATGTCACTTATCGAGTAAAAGGTTTTTTTGCCACGCTCTTTAACTTTGGTACGGTCATGGTCCAGACTCCCTCTTCTGATCCTTTAAAATTAGTTAATATTGCCAAACCAAACAAGATCCAAAAATTAATCTTGGATCTGCGCAATAGATCTCGCCAGACTAGCGAACTCCCACCATCGTCTTGATTTGCCGGCGGCCGATTTTGGAGAACCTTTTTTTTACAAAGTAGACTCTTCCTTTAATTTTAGAGAAGAGGGTATAATCCTTGCCCATCGCGACATTCTCTCCGGGATGGAATTTTGTTCCTTTTTGGCGAATGATAATCGCGCCGGGATTGGCCGTCTCCCCAGCGTATAGTTTGACTCCGAGCCGCTTGGAGATTGAATCACGGCCAAGAGCGGTTGAACCTTGTGATTTCTTATGAGCCATAGTATTCTTGTCCTCAAGTTTTATTTTTCAACAGAGTTAATCATATAACAGATATTTTGAGAGGTCAAGAGAGAAAATTTTCAATTATCATTTTTCAATTATCAATAAATTTCTCAATGGCCCAATTTTCAATTGATAATTGATTCATTGTTAATTGATTGAAAATTGCTAATTGTTAATTGATAATTGTTTTTGTTATAATGCAGAAAGAGGGGCATGGTTTTGTCTTAATTTTTAAATATGCCAAAGTTTGTTCATCTGCATGTTCATAGTGAGTACTCTCTTCTGGACGGTCTATCAAAGATTGATGATTTGATAATGAAAGCAAAAGCAGATGGGATGGAGGCGATGGCAATTACTGACCACGGGGCGATGTATGGTGTGATTGAATTTTATAAGAAGTGTAAAGACGCCGGCATCAAGCCGATTATTGGCGCCGAGATTTATATTGCTCCGCGCAAGATGACCGATCGCGTGCCTAAGGTTGATACTAGTCCTTACCATCTGACGCTTTTAGCTAAAGACGAGATTGGCTACAAAAATTTAATGAAGTTAGTCACTATTGCCCACCTGCAAGGATATTATTATAAACCGAGAGTCGATCGTTTGACCCTGAAAAATTACACCCAGGGTTTAATTTGCTTGTCCGGTTGTCTGAAGGGAGAAATTCCACGGCTTATCCTTAATAACAATTTAAAAAGAGCCAAAAAACGTATTCAATTCTATCAAAAAATCTTTGGCAAAGATAATTATTATCTTGAGATTCAGCCGCATCAGAATCTGGCGGAGCAAAAAAAAGCCAATCAGATTATGATTAAACTCTCTCAAGAAACAAAGGCCCCGCTTGTTCTAACCAAAGACGCTCATTACTTAAATAAAGAAGACAAAGAAGCGCACGAACTGCAGCTTTGTATTCAGACAGGAAAAACAATTTTGGACGAGAAAAGAATGTCAATGGCGGAAGATGATTTTGATTTTTCTACGACAAAGGAAATAAGAAGACTTGCCAAAAAACTGCCCCCAGAAGCGTTTGAGAATACGAGCCAGATCGCCGAGAGGTGCAATCTGGAGATAAAATTAGGCGAGCCGAAATTTCCCCATTTTAAGGTGCCAGAGGGTTATACTTCTTCGACTTATCTTAAAAAAATTGCTTATCAGGGCTATGGTTGGAGATATTTAAATTTCAAGCGCCAAGAGGCAGATTCGATGGACCCGGAAGAGATTGCCAAAAAAATGGATAAAGAGAAGAGAGAGAGATTAGATTACGAACTCTCAATTATTGATGAGTGTAAGTTCTCTTCTTATTTTTTGATCGTGGCTGACTTTGTCCGTTTTGCTCAAGAACAGGAGATTTTAGTCGGTCCGGGTCGGGGATCAGCGGCCGGCTCTTTTGCGGCTTATCTTTTGGGCATTACCGGCATTGATCCATTAGAACATGATCTTCTTTTTGAACGTTTTCTCAACCCAGAGAGAGTCTCCCATCCTGATTTTGATATTGATTTTGCTGACACGAGGAGGAACGAAGTGATTGACTACGTGACTAAAAAATACGGCAAAGATCATGTTGCCCAGATCATTACTTTTGGCAGAATGGAGTCTCGGGCCGCTATCCGTGATACTGCTCGAGCCATGGGCTTGCCTTATAATGATGGGGATCGCGTGGCTAAGTTAATCCCCTTTGGCGCAAAGCTTAAAGAGGCGCTTAATGAGTCAGATGAACTTAAAGCTCTTTATAGCGGAGAGGCGAGCGTGAGAAAGCTTTATAATATGGCAGAAAAACTTGAAGGGGTGGCGCGCCACGGCTCTCTTCATGCCGCTGGAGTGGTCATCTCTTATGATAAACTTACAGAATACACGCCTCTGCAGTCAGCTGCCAAGGGGGATATTTCTATCACTACTCAGTACTCAATGTATCATGTGGAGAGTGTTGGTCTTGTTAAGATGGATTTTTTAGGGCTCTCCAACTTATCAATTTTACAGAACGCTCTGCGCATCATCCGCAGGGTGAATAAAAAAATTTTAGATATTAATACCATCCCGATCACTGACAAAGAAACATATCAATTATTAAGCCGCGCTGAAACGACTGGAGTATTCCAGTTCTCTTCTGACGGAATGAAGAGATATCTGCGCGAGCTCAAACCCACCACTTTTGAAGATATTACGGCAATGGTGGCGCTCTACCGGCCAGGACCGATAGAGAATATTCCTGATTTTATTGCGGCCAAACACGGCCGGCGTAAGGTGACTTATCTTGACCCGCGCCTTGAGCCGATTCTTAAAAGGACTTATGGCGTGATTGTTAATCAGGAGCAGGTGCTTGAGATTGCCCGGGAGTTGGCGGGGTTTAGTTATGGCGAGGCAGATATCTTACGTCGGGCTGTCGGGAAGAAAATCAAAGAACTCTTGATTGAGCAGAAGGGTAAATTAATAGCAGGAATGATTAAAAATGGTGTTGATAAAAAAACCGCGGATAAGATTTGGAATTTCATCGAACCGTTTGCCCGCTACGGCTTTAATAAATCGCATGCCGCCGGTTATGCGATGATCGCTTTTCAAACAGCTTACTTAAAAGCGCATTATCCCCAAGCATTTATGGCGGCGCTCTTGACTTCGGATCAAAATGATCTGGATAAAGTAGCGCGGGATATTTCCGAATGCGAGCATATGGGGATTAAGGTCTTGCCGCCTGATATTAATGAATCATACCCAGAATTTACGGTTGTTCCCAAATCCGGCGATATTCGCTTTGCTTTTGCGGCGATTAAAAATGTGGGATTTAAAGTTTCGGAGATGATGGTTAAGGAGAGGAAAAAAGAAGGAGCTTATTTGAATTTAGAGAATTTTGTCAAACGGCTCTCTCAGGTTGTTAATAAAAAATTGCTCGAGAGTTTGGCTCGTTCAGGAGCACTCGACCGTTTTGGTGAGCGAGCCTCAATCTTGGCCTCGATTCCAGAGATCTTGGGGTATGCTTCAAACGAGCGCAAGAACTTGTCTGCTTCGCAGATCGGTCTTTTTGGTGAGAGAGCGTCAGGCGAATTTAAAATCGAGTTGCAAAAAGTGGCGGCTGCAGAAAAAGAGGAGCGTCTTCTCTGGGAAAAAGAACTTTTGGGAATTTATATTTCCGAGCATCCTTTAAAAGAGTATAAACAGGCGCTTCAAGCTCTGCCTCATAAAAATAAGGATCTGTATAATTTTTCCGAGGGCAAGATTGTCGAGATCGGCGGAATTATCTCGACGATTAAAAAGATTATCACCAAAACAGGGGAGCCGATGCTTTTTGTAGGGATTGAGGATTTAACCTCTCCCATTGAACTTTTGGTCTTTCCCTCTATTCTGAAAGAAGATCCAATCTTATGGCAGGAGGGTAATATTATTCATTTATCCGGCCGGCTCTCTTTTAAAGACGGCCGGGGAAATATGGCTGAACCCAAAGTAATCGTTAATAGAGTTAAAAAATTAGAGCTAAAGCCAGTACTTTTTAATGCTCCCTCTGATGATGATCCCGTTCTGCACTTGAGAATCAAGCGGGATGGGGATCGGAAAGATCTGCAAAAAATAAAAGATATTTTATCTCTTTCACGCGGCGAATCAGCCGTCATTCTCCATCTGCCAGAAGCTGATAAATTTAAACCAGTCAGGATAACCTCCAAAGTTAAGATTGATGAAGATTTAATCTTAAAGTTAAAAGATCTTTTAGGGGAAGATTCAGTCAGGGTAAAGGATAAAGTAGGGGTCGGGGCTTGACAGAAAGAGCATTCTTTGTGTATTATATAGATGATTGGAGGTTGGTTTCCCGCTTGTTGTTCATGCTGTTTGGACCCCATCCGCCCGAAGTAGGAGGAGAGAAAAGATTCGGGTAATCGAAGCACGAGATGTAGACTCCCCAGTCGTGCCGAGCGGGCATCCTCGCCCCTCGGAACAAGAGTAAGAGGGAAGGGTTCGTAATGCCCAGAAGTTCGAAGAAGCAAGAATCTCCTGATCTGATGGCCATTGCCAAGATACTCAATGGAGGCACCACCGAAGGATTGCTTCCTGAGAGTGGCGGAGCCATCAGAGTCAATGGAACCAAGCAGGTCGTCGTCCGCCGGGCAGAAGGTTCCGACTTCCTTTCAGGCCGACTCCCAGCCCACGCCAGCGCCGAACTCAGAAAGCTGGCCGCAGAAGGGCTATCAGGACGCGGTGCCATTGAAGAAGTCAAGGTCCCGGCTGGCGGGAAGTATCGTGCCGGGTGGCGCGCAGACGAGTTCGTCGTCTACCACCACCCTGAATAGCCGTACATTCGGCCGAGTGTACGTCGTATACGTTCGCCGAGAGGAGATGGGTTTGAACCCGGAAAGCAAACCCTCTCCCCTCGGCATTTTTAATCTATTGCAAAAAGTATAATCTTGTACTATAATTGCGAAGTATGTCCGATATTATCCAGGAAATCGAAAAACAAGAGTTAGAGAGATCCCTCGACAAGCTCGGGACAAGAATCCCTAAAATCAAAAGCGGCGATATGGTCCGGCTTGTTCAGACGTACACGGAAAAAGACAAGGAGCGGCATTCTGTTTTTGAAGGAATGGTAATTGCTTTAAATTCCGGCTCTAATACCCGCCGCACTATGACTATTCGGCGGGTTATTGATGGAGTTGGCGTCGAGAAGATAGTTCCTTTACATCTCTCCAATATCTCAAAAATAGAAGTCTTAAAGAGCTCAAAAACAAGACGTGCCAAGCTTTATTATTTGAGAAATTTATCCGGCAAAAAAGCGCGCTTAAAAGAGAAGGGGTTGGATAAAAAAAATGACCAAGCAGAGAAAAAAGCTGGGAAGTGAAGCAGAAGGAATTACGGCTGATTTTTTGCGCTCCAAGGGTTTGCGAATAATTGAGCTCAATCATCGCAATAAAATTGGAGAGATAGATATTATCGCCAAAGACGGCGATATTTTTATAATTGTTGAGGTGAAGTCAAAGACCGGCATTGGCCGCGGCTCGCCTGAAGAGATGGTTGATCGGCGCAAACAGCGCAAATTAATCAGGACGGCCGAAGCGTATTTTATGCTCCAAGAAATTGATGAGCCTGATTGGCGGATTGATGTGGTGGCGGTTGAGTATGATAATTTTGGAGATTTTAAAATCAATTGGCTCAAAAACGCAGTGGAAGAATAATAATTTCTGCCGGGCTAGGAGTCGAACCTAGACGATGAGATCCAGAATCTCACATCCTACCATTAGATGACCCGGCATTGTGACAATTTTCAATTAACATTTTTCAATTTTCAATGTGCCGAGGGCGGGAGTTGAACCCGCATGTCCTTGCGGACACATGGTCCTGAACCATGCCTGTCTGCCAATTTCAGCACCTCGGCGAGTTTTTTAATTTTTATTTAAGGCTTCTAATGCTTTATCCAATCTTTTTAAGCTCTCGTTTTTTCCTAAAGCCCATAATAATTCCACTGGACTCGGCGAGGCCTCGCGGCCCGAGAGTGCGGCTCTGACCGGCCAAAAAACATCGCCATTATTCAATTTTTCTTCTTTGACGACTTTTCTTAGTCTTTCTTCGAGTCTTCCTTGTTTTTCCCAGTCAGATTCTTTTAATTTTGACAATTCCTCTGTTGTTGCCCCAAGCCCTCTTTGGGTGTAGATTTCATCAGATTTTTTAAAAATCAACAATTCTTTGTTATAAACCGGCTCCTCAAAAAAATAATCCGCAAGTTCAGAAAAGTCAGAGAGTTTTTTCATTCGGTCTTTGACTAAAGTAATCGCCCTCTCTAAAATTTTATCTTCACACTTCCACCCTTCAGCCAAGTGCTTGGGACAGATGAGATTTTTAAGCTCATCATTTTTTAATCTTCTTAAATAATATCCATTTAAATAATCCAATTTATTTTTATCAAAAATTGCCGCAGATTTTCCGACCTCCTCGAGCTTAAAGAGGGAAGTGAGTTCTTGGAGTGAGTAGATCTCATCTTTATCTTCTTTGCCCTTTTGATCGTCTCGCCTCGGGTGCCAGCTCAAGAGCGCCATAAAGTTGATCAGGGTCTCTGGCAGATAACCTAAATTTTTAAAATCTTCAACCGTGGTCGTATCTCCTTTGCGCTTGCTCATTTTGGAGCGGTCAGAATTTAAAATCATCGGCAGATGGGCAAACTCTGGAATTTCTTTTTTTAAGCCGAGCGCTTCATAAATCAAGATTTGGTTAAAGGTGTTTGAGATATGGTCCTCGCCCCGGATAACGTGAGTAATTTTTTGTAAAGAGTCATCGATCACTCCGGCAAAAAAGAAGAGCGGAACTTCGTTTGACTTCATAATGACAAAATCGCCGATTAAGCCAGCATTCTCTTTAATCTCGCCTCGAATCAAATCTTTTAATTTGATCGTGCCTCGGTCGTCCGGAACTCTTAATCTAATGGTCGGCCTCCGGTCCTCTTTTTTTAGCTTAGCTATCTCTTTTTTGCTCAAATCGCGGCACTTTCCGCAGTAGCGGGGCGGCTGTTTTCTTTTTAATTGCCTTTGGCGCTCTTCATCGAGTTCTTGCGCGGAGCAGAAGCAGAGATAAGCTTTTTTCTCTTTTAAGAGCTTGGAAGCATATTTTTGATAGATCTTGAGCCGTTCCATCTGCCGTTCGATCTTTGCGTCCGATTCTAATCCCAGCCACTTTAGATTACTAATGATATTTTTTTCATACTTTAAAGTTGATCTTTTTTTATCTGTATCTTCCAGCCGGATGATAAATTTGCCTTTATTTTTGCGGGCAAATAAGTAATTAAAGAGCGCGGTTCGGGCAGTGCCAAGATGTAATTTGCCAGTGGGGCTGGGCGCGATGCGGACAATTGGTTTTATCATAATAAGTTGATATTAGGTTAAAAATAAAAATAAATCAATATCTTGAGATTTCTTTTATCAATTCTCTCATCACATCTCTTTTTTTCTTGGGCATTCTTTCTTCTTTGGGATATTTTAATAGCTGATTCATGTGGTCAGCCATATAAATTTTGGCGGCCTTATTAATCATTCCTTTAATTGATTTAAATTGCAAAATAAGGACGGAGAGATCTCGCTTGTCGCCGATCATCTTGACCAGACCGTCAACCTGGCCTCTTAAATTCAGAAGCCGTTTGATGACTTTATAGTCGGAATCGCTAAGGCCTTTGAGCCGTAGTTCTTTTTTGAGCGGAGATTTAGGCATATTTTTTATTTAACTCTATTATACCACCCCATAGGGGGATAGCAAATTTTAGTAATTACGCGATATTGTGCGACTAAAAAATAGCCCCAGCGGGAGTCGAACCCGCGTTTCCAGCTTGAGAAGCTGACGTCCTAAACCGCTAGACGATAGGGCCGTATTAAATCGTAATTAAATCTTTAAATTTTTCAAAAGTCTTCTCACCAATTCCTTGAATCTCCATTATCTCTTCTAAAGAAGAGAAGGACTTCTTTTTGCGGTAATCAATTATTCTCTGGCCATAGACCGGGCCGATTCCGGGCAGAGTGTCTAATTGTTCGAGAGTAGCCGTATTGATATTAATTTTGCCCGCAATCGTCTCTCCGGCGACTTCTGGAGTGGGCTGGGGCTTGAAGGGGATGATAATTTTTTGGTTATTCTTCAAAAGTTCAGCCCGGTTGACATCTTTGGCTAAAAGTTCATTGTCAGCCGTTTCTAATAATCCGCCGGCAATATTAATCGCATCCTGGATTAGACTGCCGTTTTTCATGGTATAAACTCCGGGATTTTTAACCGCGCCTTCAATATCTATGCTCAACTCAATCTTCTCCTCTGATATTTTAAGATTATCCTTGCTCTTTTCAGTGGAGTAGATGATTGATCCTGCTCCCAAAGCAATTATAATGACTAAAATTATCCCGATTATGGTCTTGTGTTTATAGATAAAATCAAGCATAGACAAAATTATCAATTATCAATTATCAATTCACAATAAATTATCAATGTAACAATTTGCAATTAATTGTTAATTGAATCATTGTAAATTTATTGTCCCGACGCTTCGGTACGGGATCCCGCATTGAAACATCGGGAAAAATTGCTAAATGAAAATTGGAAATTAGTTATATCTTATTCCAAGTGGATTTCTTTTTCAAATGCTTTAAGTTTATTTAAAAGCAGGGGATGAGAGGCAAGGTTCGGGTCTTTGGCGATCAGTTTTTTCGCCTCGTTCCGGCTGAATTTTATCATCTTAAGATCAAAGAGAGAAGCAAAGCGCAGATTTGAGGCGCCGTGCTGCCTCTCGCCATAGACCTCGCCCGGGCCGCGCAGTTTAAGATCTGCTTCAGCGATCTTAAAGCCGTCATTAGTCTCAACCATTATTTTTAATCTTGTTCTTGTCTCTTCTCCCCAGGACTGACTGAAGAGCAGGCAGTATGACTGGTGTTTGCTTCGGCCGACTCTGCCCCTGAATTGGTGCAGTTGCGAGAGTCCGAACCGTTCTGCGCCTTCGATCATCATCACCGAGGCATTCGGGATGTCAACTCCGACCTCAACGACCGAGGTTGAGACCAAGATGTCCAGTTTTTTCTTTTTAAATTGCTGCATTGTTTTTTCTTTATCTTTTGATTTCATTCGGCCGTGCAAGAGTCCGATCTTAAGGTTGGGAAAGATAGTTTTTTTAAGTTTTTGATACTCCTCAAGGGCCGCTTTTCGATTATCAAAATCAAAGGTCATTTTTTCTTTATTTCGGTCAGGTTTTTCGATCAGGGGGCAGATAACAAAGACTTGCCGGCCTTTTTTAACTTCAGAGCGGATAAAATCATAAGCTTGATTCCGTTTGCGGGGAGGGATAAGAGAGGTTTTGATCCTTTGCCTTCCTCTGGGCAGCTCATCTATCGTTGAGATGTCCAAATCGCCGTAAAGGGCCAAAGAGAGGGTTCTGGGGATTGGCGTGGCGGTCATGGTAAGGAAATGCGGGGTAATTCTCTTGGTGCTCCTTTGTTTAATCAGGGCTCTCTGTTTAACGCCAAACCGGTGCTGTTCATCAATAATGGTTAAAGCTAAATTTTTAAATTTAACTCCTTCTTGAATCAGGGCGTGAGTGCCGATAATTATATCTGAATCGATCAGCTTATCCTTGCGAACTAGATTATGGCTCGAGGTTTTTAATTCAATTTTGAGATGATAATTTTTAAATAATTTAATAAAATTTTGATAGTGCTGATGAGCCAGAACCTCGGTTGGCGCCATGATAGCTGTTTGTCTGTTGTTTAAAGAGACCAAGAAGGCAGCGATGGCGGCGACGATCGTCTTGCCCGAGCCAACATCGCCGTTTAAGAGCCGATTCATCGGCTTGTTCTTTCCTAAATCACAGATTATCTCCCAGGCGGCCCTCTTTTGGCAATCAGTCAGCTGAAAGGGGAGAGCTTTGACAAAAGAAGCGATCTTATTTTTTTTGAATCTTATCTTTTCTGCTTGAAGGGAGTGAAACTTGTGCCTTAATATCTCGGCACAAAGAGCAATGATGAATAACTCATCAAAGGCCAGCCGCTTAAGGGCCGCTTTTAGCGACTCTCTAAAATCAGGGAAGTGGATCTGGCGGAGGGCTTCATCCAGATTGATTAAATCGAGCCTTTTTTTAATTGATAGAGGCAGGGGATCAGCAAAATCAGAGGAGAATTTGAGCAGGGGTTTGATTTTTAGCCGCAGCCATCTTGAGGACAAGCCTCTTGTTTCAGGATAAATAGGCACTATCCTGCCTAAGTGCAAAGATGTGGGGGAGTTTGATTTTTCATAAGTTGGATTGGAGAGATATTTTCCCAAATATGGTTTGTAATCGACCTTGCCCGCCAAGACAAGATTATCGCCCGGCCGCAAAAAACGGGTCAGAAAGGGCTGGTTAAAAAAGATAACCTTTAAGGTTGAGGTGCCGTCTGAAATAATCGCCTCAATAATAATCATTCTTCTGTTTTTGGTTCGGCGCGAGGAGATTTTCATAAGTTGTCCCTTAAAGGTAGCTGATTCACCCGGGCGGGCCTCAATTATCGGTTTGGTTGAGCTCAAGTCTTCATATCTTGAAGGAAAGTGAAGAAGCAGGTCTTGAATATTAAAAATCCCCAGCCGATTAAGATGTTTTTGGCAGACCTGGCCCACATTATAAAGCTCTTCGACTCTTGTTTTAAGATTTAGTTGATAATTTTTAGTCTTCATCTTTAATTATTCCTCCGCCGAGCAACCGGTCTTGATGATAAAAGACGCAGGATTGGCCCGGGGTGACAGCTCTTTGGGGTTTTAAAAAATTAACTCTTATTTTATTTTGGTTAACCTTAGAAAGGGTGCACTTGACTGCTAAATACTGGTACCTGATCTGGGCGAGGAGTCCTGTTTGGGGGGGAGCCAGCCAATTCAGATTAGAGACGATCATTGATCGGGAAAAGGTGTCTTTATCCTCACCCACGACTAAATTATTTTTTTTAGTCTCAAGCTTCATTACATAAAGTGGGGGGACATCTGATTTTTGTTTTCGCCACTTATCATTTGTCACAGAAAAACCAGCTCTCTGGCCAATAGTATAAAGAGCAAGTCCCTGATGTCTGCCGATAATATTATTATTTTTATCAACCACATTACCTGGTTCTAAAAGCTTTTGAACGTGTTTTGCCAAAAATTTGATATTGGATTTACCGACAAAGCAAAGGCCTTGAGAATCTTTTTTATTATAGGTCGGCAGTTTGAATTTTTTTGCCGTCTTTCTCACTTCGCTCTTCCTCATACTGCCGATTGGAAATTCGATTGAGGAGAGCGAGGAAGAGGGGATTTGCCAAAGAAAATAAGATTGGTCTTTTTTCTTATCAATTCCGCGAAGCAATCTAAAGTTATGGTTATTTTTGACTATTTGGGCATAGTGGCCAGTGGCAAGCTTTGAGCATTCAAGATCACGAGCTACTCCCAGTAATCGGCCGAATTTAATCTCACGATTACAGACCACACAGGGATTAGGGGTTTGGCCGTTCTCGCACCCACGAATATAATAACTAACCACCTTTTTTCTGAAGAGTTCTTTATAATTCAAAGAATAAAGCTTGATTTTAAGTTTTTGGGCGACGATCCGGGCGATTCTGGCTGATTCAATAGAACAGCACTTGTTATTCTTTTCGTTTTCATTCCAGAAATTCATAAATACGCCAATGACATCAAATCTTTTTTGTTTAAGGATCAGAGCGGCCACGCTTGAATCAACCCCGCCGGAGATAGCGCAGAGGATTTTTTTATTCATATTAGCTTTTAGCTTCAACCTTCCGTCCTAGTTTGTAAATTCCTGACTAAACATCTTGCCATAGATGTCTCCATCAATGACGCCGAGGCCGATATTATTGAAATTTAAATTGAGAATATTTTCGCGGTGTCCCTCGCTCTCCATTAATCCCTGGTGGGCCTTTAAAACATCAGGAGCCAGGGCTAAGTTTTCGCCCGCATAAAGATAAATAATCCCGGCATTTTTTAAGCGGTCAAATGGGTTTAAGCCTTCCGGTGTATAATGAGAAAAATATCCTCTCTCAAACATATCACGCGAGTGTTCTCTCGCCATTTCACGTAGACGGTCATCCATTTTTAATTCCGACAAGCCCCTATCTTTCCTCTCCTGATTAATGAGTGATAACATTTCATTTTCCGAGGCTTCATCCACTTTTAAATCCTGGGTGTGAAAGTTAAGTGCTACGGTCTTATCACTCTGGGGCGGTAGAGTGAAGAAATTGACCAGATCCTGAATGCCTCTGCCAAAAATCGATTGGTATGGTTTCTCAAGTATGGACCCGGATACTAAGAATATCTTGGCGAGATAGGTTTTTTCTGTTTTCCGTTTGAATTCTAATGATTCTCCGATTGGGATTGAGGTCAAGAAGACCAAGACCAAAAGGATGACGATCGTCGCTTTGAAAAAAGCAGGCATAATCCCTAAGATTTTATTTATTTTTGCTTCTTTAATCTCCTTTGGCACCAGGCGATAAATAAAAAAGATGCCAATGGAGTAGAGGATGTCGACCAAGAGCCAAACAAAAAGAAAAGCTGAAATTTTGGTCAAGCTCAAAGGGAGTGGCAGTTTGGCAGATAGCAGATTAGAGATTTTGTCGTTGAATAAAAAAGCGGCTAAAAGAGCGATGACAAAACCCAAAAGATCAAGCATATTCTTAATAAAACCCTGGCGATAACCGTCAATCAAATACCAAACAAAGATTAAAACAATAACCAAATCAATTAGATAGCTCATCTTTTAACCCTTTCTTTTGTCCGCTTCTGAAAATCATTAAACTGCCGGTTCTTTTTTAATTCTTCTTTAAGGTAATATAAGAGTCCGGTTTTTTCTTTGGAGCTCGCTGCCATTTGGGGATTAAATTTTATTTGAAATCCGAGATCTATGATTTTAGTCGACCACTCCCAGATAGCGCTCTCATCATTTTCAGGAAAATTAATCTTCTGCCAGATCTGTTTTTTATAAGCGCAGACATCTAAATTTGCGCCTTTCATCTCTTGATTTGTTTTGTTGAATCCTCCAACCTTTAGGATCTTAACTATCGGCGCTTCATCTTCAACTATTTTTGGGCCATAGACGAGCGCCGCCTTAGGATTTTTTAGAGCTTTAAGGCCTGAAGAGATGAAGCAGTTGTATTTAGGGATGTTCTTGCCGGCCAAGGAAAAGATAATTTCACCCAAGCATATTTTTGAGCCGAGATTAAGGGCTCGGGGGAGATTTTTTTCTCCTGATTCCAGGCGAAATGCCTTGACTGGGAAGTGCTTGACATTGATTAAGGTTTGATCAGTGGAGCAGAGGTCAATAATGATTACTTCAAAGTCTTTAAAATCCTGCAAGCTTAAGAGCTTCAGAATATCTAAGATCTCTCTCTCATTATTTTTACTGACAATAATGATTGATGCTTTGGTCATTTCTTTTAATTTTAAAGAGAAAAATTATTAATGTAAAGTCAATTTGACAGAAAGGGAGTAATATTTTATATTTAAAGAGTTAAAATGAAGGTTTATTTAGACAATTCTGCTACCACCGCGTTAGACTTAAAAGTTTTAAAGGCAATGAGGCCTTATTTTAATGATAAATTTGGCAATGCTTCAAGTATTCACAGCTTGGGGCAAGAGTCAAGGCAAGCAGTTGATAGGGCGAGGGAGATTATTGCCAAGAGATTAAATTGTTTGCCTCAAGAGTTAATCTTTACTTCGGGTGGGACAGAGTCTGATAATTTAGTTCTGCGGGGTTTGGTTAAAAAAGATAAATTTAAGCCGCATTTTATTGTTTCAAAGATTGAGCATCACGCGGTCTTAAAGACGGTTGAGAGTTTAGTCAAAGAGAACAAGATTGAAGCAACCTATGTGGGAGTGGACAAAACAGGCCGAGTCAACCCTGATGAGATTAAGAAGGCGATTAAAAGGGAGACGACTCTTATTTCTATTATTTATGTTAATAATGAGACCGGGGTGATCGAGCCGATCAGAGAGATAGGTAAGATGATAGAGAAGTTTAATCTTAGGAAGAAGAGAAGAATTTATTTTCATACTGACGCGGTGCAGGCAGCGGGCTATCTTGATTTAAATGTCGATTATCTGCATGTAGATCTCTTGACTCTCTCGGCGCATAAAATCTACGGCCCAAAAGGGGCGGGGCTGCTTTATGCTCGTCAAGGAATAACGTTTACTCCTCAAATTACTGGCGGAGAGCAGGAGGACGGCCGGCGCGCTGGCACAGAGAATGTAGCCGGAATAGTCGGAATGGCAGAAGCATTGAAGATAGCTGCCAGCTGCCAGCTGCCAGCTGCCAGCAGAATAAAAAAACTCCGAGACTATTTAGAAAAAAAAATAATAACCGAAATTAAAGATGTTAAGATAAATGGTGATCTGAAGAATCGGGCGCCGCACATCTCTAATATCTCTTTTAAAGGGGCAGAGGGAGAATCAATTATCTTATCGCTTGATCTTGAGGGTATTGCCGTCTCCTCTGGTTCGGCCTGCACCTCTGGCTCTCTTGAGCCCTCGCACGTCTTAATGGCAATGGGGATAGATCCGTTTGCTTCCCAAAGTTCGATCAGATTTTCGTTGGGCAAAGATAATACTAAAAGAGAAATTGATTATGTGGTTGATAAATTGAAATTAATAATAAAAAGATTAAGGAGAATATCAGCAATATAAACAACAAATATTCAAAAAAAGTGATGGAGCATTTTTTGCATCCTCAAAATGTGGGGAAGATTAATAATCCTTCAGGCAAGGGTAGGATTGGCAATTCAGTCTGCGGTGATGTGATGGAGATGACAATTAAAATCAGCAATCAGCAAACAGCAGCCAGCAAACAGCTGTCAGCTGGAAGCCGCAAGCTGGAAGCTGTTATAACTGACGCCAAATTCCTGACTTTTGGCTGCGGGGCCGCGGTCGCCACTTCTTCAATCGTTACAGAATTGGTTAAAGGCAAGACCATAAAAGAGGCCAAGAAGCTGACCCCGGAAGTTGTAGATAAATCATTGGGCAATCTGCCTCCGCTCAAGAAGCACTGCGCCAGGCTTGCGATTGATGCTCTTAAAAAAGCAATTGAGGATTATGAGAAGAAGAGTTAGACTCGGCCAGCATTTTTTAATTGATAAAGATGTTTTGGACGAGATTGTTGGCATAAGTAAAATAAAAAAAGAGGAAGAGGTTTTGGAGATTGGGCCTGGTCACGGGATCTTAACTAAAGCATTGTTGAAAAAAGGAGCAAGAGTTACGGCAATTGAGATTGACGGAAATTTAGTTGAAAAATTAAAAAAAGAATTAGGAGAGGATAAAAATCTTAAAATAATTCACGGCGATATTTTAAAATTAAAAATTTCAAAATTAAAAATTGTCGCAAACTTGCCGTATCAGATCACTTCGCCGGTGATTAGGAAATTTTTGCAGAATAAGGAATTGAGGCCTAAATTGATGGTCTTGATGGTGCAAAAAGAGGTAGCGCAGAGGATTACAGCCAAACCTGGAGATTCGAGAAGGGGATTTCTGTCAGTGATTGTTCAGTATTATAGTAAGCCCAAGATTATGAGAATTGTGCCGAGAGAGAGTTTTTATCCAATTCCGAAGATAGAGAGTGCGATAATTAAAATAATTAGCCGTAGTCATTGCGAGCGAAGCGAAGCAATCTCAAGAGATTGCCGCGTCGTCCCGCCTGCGGCGGGACTCCTCGCAATGACAAAGGGACGGACTCCTCGCAATGACATCGAAGAAGTAGATTTTTTCAGAATTGTCCAGGCTGGTTTTAGTCAAAAAAGGAAAAAGCTACGTAATTCTCTCTCGGCTGGGCTGCGGGTAGAGCCCAAAAAAATGGATAAGATATTGCAAAAAGCGGGGATTGATTCTAACCTAAGAGCAGAGGATTTGGAGATTAATGAGTGGAATATTATATGTCGTTGCTACACCAATCGGTAACCTCAAGGATATTACTTTGAGAGCTTTAGAGACTTTGAAAGAAGTTGATTTGATCGTCTGTGAAGATACCCGTGTGACGGCTACTCTTTTGCGCCATTACGAGATTAAGACAAAAATGATCTCTTTTCACCAGCATTCAAGAATAAAAAGAGTTGATTTAATTATTAATAAATTAAAAGATGGATTTGATCTTGCTCTTGCCACTGATTCTGGAACTCCGGGCATCTCTGATCCTGGATCATTCTTGGTCAAGAGAGCGATCGATGGTAAAATAAGAGTGATCCCGATTCCTGGCCCATCAGCTTTAACCGCCGCTCTCTCTGTCTCTGGAGTTGCTTCAAAAGGCATATTATTTCTCGGTTTTTTGCCTAAAAAGAAAGGTAGACAGAAAAAGTTTAGAGAGATTTTAGCATTTATAAATCAGGGGTTAATTATTGTTTTTTATGAATCGCCATATAGAATAAAAAAGACATTATCCGACTTAAATATTTTGCCAGATAAATCGGAGATAACTTTGTTTCGGGAGATTTCCAAGAAATTTGAAGAGACGATTTATCTAAAAACACCCATTAATCAAAATCAGATTGCAAATATAAAAGACAAAGGAGAGTTTACCATTTTGTTAAAACAAAATGGAATCTCAAATCAAAAATCACAAATATCAAATGAAATCTCAAATACTCAATAAAAAATTTATTTATTTGATATTTATTATTTAAGTTTTTATTTTTTATTTGTGATTTGATATTTGAGATTAATTTATGAAATATATTACTACCCCAATTTATTACATTAATGCCAAGCCGCACTTGGGCCATGCTTATACCACGATTGCGGCTGATGTTTTAGCGCGCTACTGGCGGGGACGAGGCCAGAAGGTCTTTTTTTTAACCGGCACAGACGAGCACGGCTTAAAGGTGGAACGGGCTGCCGCCAAAGAAGGATTAGCCCCCAAAGTATTTGCTGATAAGATGGCGGCTCAATTTCTGGAGGCCTGGAAGAAGTTAGACATTAATTGTGATTTTTTTATTCGCACGACTGATAAAGCGCACGAGAAGTATGTGACAGAGTTTGCATCTAAGCTTTATCGCCAAGGCGATATTTATAAAGATATTTATCGAGGGCTCTACTGCGTTGGCTGTGAGGCCTATATTCAAGATGATGATTTGGTCGATGGCAAGTGCTTGCTGCATAATCAAGTTCCGCAGAAGATCAAGGAAGATGTTTATTTTTTTCGGCTCTCCAAATACCAGGAGCATCTGAAGAAGATAATTGAGACTGATATTTTTAGGATTGAGCCTAAAGAGCGAAAGAACGAGGTCTTGGGCTTTATTAATCAAGAGGGAGGGCTTAAAGATGTGGCTATCTCGCGCTCAAGCTCTAAAGTGAAGTGGGGAATTCCCCTGCCTTGGGATAAGGAGCACGTCTTTTATGTTTGGTTTGATGCGCTCTTAAATTATCTCTCGGCCTTAAAGATAGCTCAAATCTCCTGCTGGCCGCCTGATATTCAACTGATGGCTAAGGAAATCCTTCGTTTTCACGCTCTTTTATGGCCGGCGATCTTGTCCGCAGGCGAAGAGAGCTTGCCTAAAAAATTATTCGTCCACGGCTACTTTACGATTGAGGGCAAGAAGATGAGCAAGACCCTAGGCAACGTTGTTGACCCGCTTGAAATTGCCAAAAAGTATGGCAACGGACCATTACGTTATTTCTTGTTACGAGAATTTCCTTTTGGCGAGGATGGCGATTATGCGGAAAAAAATTTAATTCGGCGCTACAATTCAGAGTTAGCTGATGATTTAGGTAATCTACTGCAGAGAACAATCGTGATGATCAACCGTTTTAAAATAAAAGTGACCGCCAGACAACGTGAATTTAGACATAATGGAATTATTGAGGAGAAGATTGAGAATCTTGACTTTCAAGGAGCGCTTGTGGAGATTAATAGAGCGGTTAAGGGCGCCAATGCCTACATTGATAAAGAAAAACCCTGGAAATTAGTCGATTCAGCCAGAAAATCAAAAGAGATTGGTTTAGAGACCGAGGAGAAGAAAAGGTTTGAAGAGATCTTTGCTCATCTTATCTCTATTCTGCATCAAGTTGCTTATTATTTAGAGCCATTTATGCCGCGCGAGGTTTTAGAGATACAACGTCAATTAAAAAGCTTAAAGCCCGAACCGATATTTCCCAAAATAAAATGAATGATAATAATCAAGCACCAAGCACCAAATAACAAACAAATTCAAATATTTAATTTTTAAATATCAAAACAGTTTGATTAATTAGAATTTGGATATTAAATATTGTTTGTAATTTGGTATTTGTGATTTGTAATTTTTTATGATTGCCGGACTTATTGCTGCCATCACTCAAGCTTTGGGCGTCACTTTAGATAAAGTCGTCTTGAGCTATCGCAAGATTCCTCTTCGGGATTTTATCCCGGTTGTCTTTTTCTTTTTATGTTTATTTACTCTGCCCGTCCTGTTTTTTAAAGGATCAGTAGCTTGGCAGGAGTTCTTTGCTTGGAAGTATATTCTCTTGTATCTAGGGATGATTCTTATTGCTGTTCTCTGGAATTTTCTTTATTACCAGGGAGTGAGGTCAGAGAGAGTACAGGAATTTGAGCTGATCTTGATGCTTAATCCTTTGATCGTTATTGCTCTGGCCGCCCTCTTCTTTCCCTGGGAGCGCAACCTGCAGATTTTATTGGCCGGCTTTATCGCCTCTTTGGCCTTGATCTTTGCTCATCTGAAGCGGGAGCATCTGTTTTTTTCCCGAGCCGCTTTGGGTTTGATTGCCTGTGTCATCTTGATGTCAATTGAAACGATTATGCACCGGGTCCTCTTAAATTTTATCTCTCCGGCTCCTCTTTATTTTAGCCGAACCTTGATTCTTTTGTTCTTTTTTTACTTTTTTTATCGGCCGAAAAATATTTTAAATCTTAATAAGATATCTCTGGGCTTAATCGTTCTTAATGGTCTTTTAGGATCGATCCAGTTTATCGCCCGATTTTATGGCTATCAAAAAGGAGGGGTGATCATCACCACGGTTGTTCTGACTTTAGCTCCGATCTTGGTTTACCTTACGGCTTATTTATATTTTAAAGAAGAGATCAATCAACGAAAGATTATTGCCGGCGCCATTATTCTTTTGGCCATCATTTGGGCAGTACTATCTCGTAGCGGATAAATCCGAAAATATTATTCAGCTAATTCCTCAAGTTTGATGTTGATGACTCCAGTTGATAGATTTGCTATTTGCTGGAAATCGGAGATATTTAGATCTAGAATTCTTCCAGTCCATCTTTCCGGCCCCCAGCCGCCCACAATAGTAGTCACGGATTTTCCGTTTGCGAGATTGATAACTTTTAATTTTGTTCCCTTTTTGTAACGTCGAGAAGCAGTGGGAGTATATGTCCAAGAGCATTTTCCACTATCGGTAGATAAAACAAGAATTTTAGTCCCATAGACCACAATTTTATTTTTTGGCTGTACTGTAATTTCATCAGAAACTAAGTCATTTATCACCAGAACCCCATTTTCATAAACTAAATGATATTTCTTGATTCTTTTGCCATTAGCACCCTCTTGTTTTAGTGTTCGTATTCCCTTTAATAAATTAGAATCGGCAATCTCTTTGGAATCATAAGGAATAACGATTTCTTCTTCTTCGTATCTCTCCCCGACTCTTGTGATTGTAATCTTTAGACGATTTTCGACTTTCGAATCGAGAGGAATAGACATTTTGTCTAGGGGGCCCAAGTTGATATTTTTTTCTTCAAATAATTCGCTTATTGTTTCTTTTCTGGTGCGTAATTCTTTTTCAAAACCACCGTCGTTTAAATAAATAATCGGCGCTCGATTAATCGTGATCGTGGTGCCGATTTTTAAATTTGGGTCAGGAAAGCTTAAGACCAGATCTTCTGGATACAAGGGGACTTCAAGCTTTTTTATTATTTTTTTAGTATCAGTCAGATCAGAGACTCCGCGCCACTCCTGCTCATTGTCTTTAATGACAATGGGGAGAGGCAGGACGACTTTTTGGTCGTTTATACCCAAAATTCTCTCCTTCTCTGTCATCGCGATCGACTTTTGTTCAGAGAGAGAATTAAAAATGAGCGCCATAACAATAATAGCAATCACAAAACCGGCCAAGAGATAGAATTTGTCAGCTATTTTGAGATTAATTTTCATCTTGGGTATCATCGTATGATTTCAAGAATATAAGTCAAGTGGAAAGATCTCGACTAAACTTTGATCGATCTCGTCCAAGAAACGGGAGGGGGGGTTTGATTGGATTCTGCCCCAGATGAGTCGTTCTTGGCTAAAGATCAAATAGAGACGAATTTTGGCGCGCGTCATCCCGACATAACAGAGTCGGCGTTCTTCTTCAAGCTCTTCCGGTTCGAGCTGGGAGCGAGAGTGAGGCAGAAAGTCTTCTTCAAAACCAGCCATAAAAACATTATCAAACTCAAGCCCTTTGGCATTGTGCAACGTCATCAGGGTCAAGGCATCACTTTTTTCGTCCAAAGAGTCAATATCTGAAAGAAGCGCCACCTCCTCTAAAAAATTTTGCAGAGATTCTTGGGGTTTGAGATGAGAATATTTTTTTGCTACCGAGAAGAGTTCTTTGATATTTTCAAATCTCTGCTCCCCTTCCTCGCTGCCGTCGAGCAGATAATCTTTGTATCCCGTCTTTTTAAGGAGGATAAGAATAAATTTAAAAATGTTGAGTCTTCTAGAATCTTTTTTTAAATTTTTAATCAAGAGCAGGAATTTTTTTATAGCTGGGAATTTAGATTGGTTTTTTTTAGTGGTTAATATGTTTGAAGAGTTGAGGGAGTTGATTATTCTCTGTGAGATGCCGCGGGCCGGCGTATTGATGATGCGCAAGAGTGAATTTGTATCTTTGGGATTATGGATAATTTTTAAGTAAGCGAGCACATCCTTAATCTCTTTTCTTTGGTAAAAGCGCACTCCGCCGATAATGCGATAGGGGATGCCATAACGGAGCATCGTCTCTTCCAAAGCGCGGGATTGGGCATTAGTGCGATAGAGGACGACCGATTGATTGAGTTTTGAGTCTTCTTTCTCTTTAATCTCTTTAATCGTCTGGATAATAAACTCTCCTTCTCCTTCTTGGTTTCTGGCCTGAACCAACTTGACCTTTTCTCCCGGACCGAGCACAGAATAGAGATTTTTATCCGAGCGGAGCTCGTTATTCTTAATGACTGACTGGGCTGCTTGAAGAATATTGCCGGTGGAGCGGTAGTTCTCTTCAAGCTTGATAATCTTAGCTTTAAAGTAGTCACGCTTAAATTCTAGAATATTTCTAAAGTCAGCCCCCCTAAAGCGGTAGATCGACTGCCAATCGTCGCCGACCACGCAGATATTCTGCTCTTTTTGGGCTAAGAGTTTTAAGAGAAGATACTGGCTGTGATTAGTATCCTGGTACTCATCAACTAAGATATACTTGAAGAGCCGCTGGTATCTTTCTAAAACACGGGGTTCTTTTTGCAAGAGTTCGATCAGTTTATTAATCAAGTTGTCAAAATCTAAGGCATTTAGTTCTTTCAATTTTTTTTCATAAAGAGGATAGATTTTAGCCACGGTCTCGGTGAAGATAGAATCAGTCAGGTTGCGGTATTTTAAGGGAGAGATGAGCTCATTTTTAGCTCTTGAGATGTAGCTTTTGATCGCCTCCGGAGAGAATTTTTTAGGGTCAAGATTAATCTCAACCATTATTTTTTTAATCAGCCCAGTCGAATCGTCCTCGTCAAAGATGGTGAAGTTGGAGCTGAATCCTTGATTCAAATGGATTATTTCTCGTCTTAGAATTTTAGCGCAAACACTATGAAATGTTCCAAGCCAAGGCAGCTTCCAGCTTCCAGCTTTCGGCTGCCAGCTGTTTGCTGCGTGCTGGCTGCTGCCGAGAAGCTGGCTGACACGGCCAGCCATCTCGGCCGCTGCTTTGTTGGTGAAGGTTAAACAGAGGATATTTAAAGGCGAGATTCTTCTTTTTTTGACTAAATAAGCCAGCCGATGAGTCAAGGCTTTCGTCTTCCCCGAGCCCGCCCCAGCCAGAATCAAAAGCGGCCCTTGGTCGTGGAGTACGGCTTCTTGCTGTTTGTCATTTAGTGTTTTGAGCATAGAATTATTATAGCAGGACTCACGCAGGCTGTCATTGCGAGCCCCGCCACGAGCGGGGCGCGGCAATCTCAATGATAAGATTGCTTCGTCCTCACTTCGTTCGTCCTCGCAATGACAAAGGTCCTATACTTTCCTAAATTAAACTATGTTATAATATTAATATGGCAATGCCTTCTAAAAAAATCATTAACATCATTGTTAGCCGATATAAGCCGGAGAAGATTATTCTTTTCGGCTCGCAGATTAAGGGCGGGGCAGACAAATACAGTGATTTTGATTTTATCATCGTTAAAAAAACTAACGACTCCTTTATCAGGCGCTTGGCGAATTTTCCTTATCTGCCCATTTCGGCTGATATTTTTATCTATACCCCCCAGGAATTCAAAAAAATGCAAAAAGATGAGAGTATTTTTTTGTCAAATGCTTTAAAAGAGAGTAAAATTATATATGAAAAATCCAAAGGAAGAGGCTAAACGTTGGTTTGCCCAAGCAGATTTTGATCTTAAGGAAGCAGAAACTTGTCTTGTTCGGCGCAGTTTTGCTTATGCCTGCTTTTTTTCCGAGCAGTCAGCGCAAAAATTTATTAAGGGATTTCTTATCTTGAACGGAGAAAGGTTTGTGCCTCTTCATTCAATCAAGGAACTTTTAGAGAAAGCTTCGACGTATGAAAAAAGTTTAAAAAAATATATCCAAGAAGGACAGAAATTAGACCGTTATTACCTCATCACCCGTTATCCAGACGCCCTGCCAACACCGTCTGTGCCTTTTGAATCTTATGGCATTATTGAAGCCAAAGAAGCGGTTGAGATTGCGCAAAAAATCAAGAAAGCGATTATGATGTAATGGTGTCATCCTGAACATAGTGAAGGATCTCGCGTGGGATTCTTCGCTTCGCCCAGAATGACAAACAAACGAGGAGAATGAAAACGAAAAGGAAGGGAAAATCAGCAAGAGTGTCATTGCGAGGAGGTCATAGACCGACGAAGCAATCTCAACTAAAAAGAACAACCGCATTTTTAAAGAATGCCGGCGTAAATTTTGCGTCCTCAATAACGGATATTGCTCTTGATAAAAAGAAGCGCCGGCCCATCCTCATTCTCTATCTGCTGATTGTTCTTTCGCTTCTGTTATCTCCTCTTATTTTTGCCTCTTCACAGACCTCGATTACTAAATCGACTTCGGCTGATTGGGATTTGGGGACTAATGCGGGAGTGACGACGACGGGGGATGAGATTAAATTGACCGGAAGATCAACAAGCTGGTATAACTCGTCGGCGCCGACTTTTTATGACTCTGCTTATTCATACCGCCGCAAGATTACTTTTGATAATTCCGCCCAAGCAGAGAATCTCGCCAACTTCCCGGTAATGCTTAAACTCAATAACGCCGCGCTTGCTTGGTCGGGCAAAATTCAAGCCGACTTAGATGATGTTATTTTCAAAGACGCTGACGGAACAGCTCTCAAATGGGAATGGGAAACAAAAGCCCCGACCGGCGAATCCATCGCCTGGGTCAAAATCCCTCAAGTTGACGCCTCCACCACCACCGACTTTATCTATATGGATTATGGCAATCCTTCTGCTACTGACCAATCGGATGCGGTGAATGTGTGGACGAATGGGTTCTCGGATCGCTATGGCTCTTCCGAAGCCAGCGGCAATCTCGCATCGAGTGTCAGCGGAGGGAGAGCACTAACGCCCGCGGGGACTCCCCTATATTCGCAGACGGGAAAAATCGGGAACTCCATCGGCGTGGATGGCAGCGGAGATGATTTCCACAGCACTATCATCTACCCGGTGGCTCAGGCCGGAGCGGACTCGGTGTGGGTGAAATTCCCGAACGTGCCCGACCCTGTAGCTGGGTACAAACTGCTACTGGCTCCGCAGAACGACTACCGCGTCGTGGATGTCTACTCTGATGGTGGCGACTGGGTTATGCTCCGGTACGACCTGTTCACGAGTACCGGCTGGCAGGGCGGCACGCCGGGCTGGCAGAACAAGTCAGTGATCTTTGACGGGCAGTGGCATCAACTGGCTGGCACGTTCAGCGTTGCGGACAACTTCTGGGGGCTGTACCGTGACGGGGTGTTGATCGCCTCGGGCGGAATTACCGGGACCTTCGAGATAAGCACGACAGCGTACTTCCCACGTTCAATGCCCGACTCTACGTTCCTCGACGAGGGGCGCGTTTCATCGGTGCGGCGCTCCGCCAACTGGATTGCGGCAGAATACAAAAATCAGGGATTAAATACATATACAACTGTCGGCGCGGAGGGGACGCTGGATGGATTTGGCTATCGCCGCACCATCACTTTTGACAACTCGGCGCAGGCGGAAAATCTAACGAATTTTCCGGTGATGGTCAAGGCGACCAATGACGAGCTCAACTGGTCATCTCTTGTCCAGGCAGACCTTGATGATGTCATCTTTGTTGATTCCGACAACACCACCCTTTTGAGCTGGGAGTGGGAGAAGAAGCTCTCATCTGGAGAATCCATCGCTTGGGTCAAAGTCCCGCAAGTTGACGCCAGCTCCTCCACCGACAAAATCTACATCTACTACGGCTCCGCCACCGCCGGCGACCAGTCGGTGGTTAATTCGGCTTGGGATAGCAATTACAAAGGCGTGTGGCACTTGAATGAGGCAAGTGGAACTCTTTATGACGCGACATCAAATAAAAATAATGGTACAAATACTAACGCTACTTATGGTGCAACTGGAAAAATTGACGGAGCTATGAATTTTAGCGCCGCAAGCATTCCACGTATTAATGTCGGATCTGGCAGTAGTTTGAATATTACAAGCAACATCTCGCTTTCAGCCTGGCTTACATATAGTGATACGAGTGCAAACAGAGTGATTTTTAATCGTACAAATGCTCCGTGGAATGGCTATGAGTTTTATATAAATACTTCAAAACAAATTGTTCTTTATTCGAATGGCACGCACGCGGCTTCTTCCGCTGTTTCATCATTAGATAATGGAAGCCTCCACAATGTTACAGTTACAAACAACGGAACAACAACTCGTTATTATTTTGATGGCGCGGAGGTGTCAAATACTGGGCAAGGAAGTCCGGTATCGGATTCTTATCCTGCATATATAGGCGGGAGAAACGATGTTTTTAGTTGGAATGGCGTACTTGACGAGGTACGCGCTTCAGGTAACGTTCGTTCTGCTCCTTGGATTGCGGCGGAGTATAAAAATCAGGGGTCGAATACTTTTACCACTTTTGGGGCGCCGCAGAATTCAGATAATTATTCATACCGCCGCAAAATCACTTTTGACAATTCGGCGCAGGCGGAGAATCTGGTTGGTTTTCCCGTCGTCGTCAAAGCCAATAATTCATCGCTTGCTTGGTCGGGCTTAATCCAAGCGGATATGGACGATGTGGTTTTTGTTGACGCCGATGACTCCACCCCCTTATCGTTCGAGTGGGAATCGAGAACTCCCGCTGGCAATTCCATCGCTTGGGTCAAAGTGCCCCAAATCAATCTCTCCTCCTCGGCGGATTATATTTATATGTATTACGGGAATGGTTTGGGAGTTAATCTCGAGCATCAAGAGGGGGTGTGGTCAAACGGCTACGCCGGCGTGTGGCATTTGAATGAAGCCAGCGGGACGATTTATGACGCGACGAAGAATAATAATGATGGAACTCAATCAGGGGGAGTAACGTATGGGGCTACGGGTAAGGTTAACAGTGCATTAGATTTTGCGGGCGATAATGATTATGTTTCCTTTGGGTCTGGGAGCTCGCTTGATTTTACGTCCAATATGACTCTGCAGCTTTGGGTAAAATTTGACACAACTACCAATTTTGCTGCTATTTCTAGAACACAAGCACCCTGGAATTCATATGCTTTCACCGTTCAAGCAGATGCTAATCAACGTTTTTCGTTTTATTCTGCGGGAGCCTGGAAATCTTCCTCTTCTACAACGCTTACCACTGGAACTTGGTATCTTGCAACTGTAACTTTTGATGGGACTAATTTAAGATTTTATAAAGACGGTGCGCTTATAGGTTCTCCTGTTGCGTCAGGTGCTCCCGTATCTGGTAGCGACCCATTTACTATTGCTCAACACGGCGGAGGAAATTATTTTGATGGCATTATGGATGAGGTTAAGGCTTCCTCCACCGTCCGCTCCGCCCCCTGGATTGCGGC
>JAHJRZ010000056.1 GCA_018830605.1 Patescibacteria group bacterium
TAATTAAAGCGCTCTCGCAAAGCTTAACTCAAACCGTCAAAGCCGGCGGAATCCAGGGGCTGGCAACCAAACTCGGTTTAGACGCCAGCCATCTTCCTGCCGGCGATATTTTGGGGGCATTCTTGGGGCAGGATGCGGGGGCGATCGTTAATTTTTTCTCTTCTTTGGCTGACAGCTCGATCAATCAGGATTTACTCACCAGCGCCAACTTCTTCTCCCAGTTAGTCTCGACCAATGGTCTTGACCTCAAGACAATCGTCGCCAATGAAGGCATAAAGATCTTCTCCCAAGTAATTAATAATTCCGCGGCCACGCAGATAGCCAGTATCTTTGTTAGTCAATATCTAAACGGCGGGCCCATCTCGGTCTCTGAACTTTTGAAAAGCTCGACCGGCATTACTAATACCAAAGACGCCGAGGCCTTTCTTTTGGGGCAAGCTAAAAGCGCCTTAGCTTATTGGGGAGTGGGACAGCTAACGAACGCCGTCAATCAGGTTTTTGGCAATGTTGGCCTTACTTACGAACAAGCCAGGGGTATTTTTAGCAACGACCCGAGCACCCGAGCCCTGGCTGGCAAGAACATAGGCTACGCTTATCTGGATTTGGGGTTGAACCGTTTAGACCCAAGCATCCCTTACGGAACCGCGCGGATTTTAGTCCGGGGCACAGCGGCCGAAAGAGAACAGCTGGCGCTTGATTATTTGGCCAGCAAGATCGAGGTTGGAGGCGTACCGCTCTCTGGGGCGACGTTTAAGAACGTGGTCAATTATTTTGAGAGCGGCGATTTTGATGAGCTTAGCCCCTCGGTCTTTCTGGCAGCGGATAATGCCTTGGGGCTACCGTCAGGAACGATCCAAACAATCCAAGCTTTTATCCAAAATAACGGCGAGTTTGGTTTTGATATTTCTAATCTCGGCAATTGGGCAGCGGCGAGCATTAATAATTGGTTTAAAGACAGGGTCGGTTTTGATATAGACGCTTTTGTTAATATCGAACAATCAATCGCTAGCGGGCAATTAACCTTGACCGGCGACCCTGAAGCAATGGCGATTAATCTCTTGACTAATTGGCTCATTGGCGAGTTCGGTCCTAAGATTGACGCTGCCATCGGAGTCCCTGGATTGACTAACGCTTTGATTATCGGTGCCCTGACCGGTAACTGGACGACACTCGCTTTCGCGCTTCTTTCAAGCTTTTTCGCTACGCGCTGCCAAGATCCAGTGAAAATCACTCAAGAGCATGTGAGATTAGTTTTAGGCCAGTCATTAAACGCACCAGACACTCCCAGCCAAATCGCCACCTTCAGACAAGAAGATGTTAATTACTATTCAGGATTGCGGGGCGACGGCGAGATTGATCTGCGGCTGAGAAATATCCTCTATGAAAAATACGGCCCGGTCTCGATGCGCGTCTACAAGGGAATGTTCACCCTGCCTTGGGCCTTTGACCATGTGCATGTGGGATATTAATACAAAATGAAAAGACGTTTAAAAATTTATGCTTTTATTGATAGCCAGAATTTGAATTTGGGGACGAGCAAAGACATACGCAATAAAGAAAAAGAAAAGCTGGAATTTAAGAAATAAAAATGGGAGGCGTAGCGCTATGACACGTAGTCATAGGGTCGTTTCTCCCTCGTGATGGCTCAATCATATACAAAATATCAATTATTGTCAAGAGGCCTTCGACAGGACATTTGATCATCTTTATATTGGATATTAAGAAAGGAGAAAACTTATTTATGATTAATTTAACAAAAACACCCGGCCAAGACAATTTATCAACAAACGGAGTACAAAATGAATCCCCAATCCCCAAACCAGCGGGAGTAAGAGTCGTCGGGATAATCTTGATTATTCTAAATGTAGTCGGCTTCTTGTTATTAAAAGGAGCGCTGGTCGATGTGTTCATAATGGGCATTAATTTTAATTTTTATTTTCAAATCGGAACAATTTTATCCGTAATACAAATAATATTGTTAATAATTTCCGGGGTAGGGCTTGTTCTTTATCGCCGCTGGGGAATGTTTCTGCTTTTAGCTGCAATAATAATTCAATTGCTCTTTGTTCCTCTTGCTTTTGCCAAACCGGATCAAAACGACTTGATAGGGAGTCTGGTGTCTAATTTTATTGAATTTGCACTTTATTTTGTTTTTCTGCTTTATATTTTTTTCAAAAAGAGATTCTTAAAATAACAATTTCTTGTTCTTTGACCACTGATTGGTAATTAAGTCTGATAATTATTAAAAATGTTATCAAATCTCACAAAACATAAACTGATGGTCCCAAACAAACTTAAGTATTCTTCTCTTTTACGCAGGTTTATGGAAGATATTGTTTTTATGAATAACCTAAAGAATAAGTTAAGGTATAGTAAGAACTAAAAAGAGAGGCATTGCCTCGGGATGAAACCCTTTGGTTTGCCTCTCATCGTGATATTCCCATTATAGCAAAACACAGATAAAAGTCAAGGGTGTGGATAAAAATATGCGAAAAAAACAAATTTACGCTTTAATCGGGATTATTCTTGCCACCATTTTGATCGTGGCTGGCGCTTGGGCTCTCAAGTCAGGCAAGTTCGCCGGGCTGGCTGATGCCGGCCCAGCCGAGATTAATGTTTATGCCAAAAATAGCAATGGCATTGGTTTAAACCAGGTTGATATTTTTTTATCCAACGACAATAGTCATTATACTTTCATCGGCAAGACTGATGCCAACGGTCATTTTACATGACGCCTAACGAGGGGACGGTTCTCAACAACAGGTTAAAATTTACTAAATTTCTTCCAATCCCCATCGGTGGTAGAGAAAAATCAATGTAAGTATTAAAATAAGGAGTTGGGGAGAAAAGCGGGAAAAGATTTGATAAA
>JAHJRZ010000057.1 GCA_018830605.1 Patescibacteria group bacterium
ACAAAGTTACTTCGCGCCAAGGATCAAATCCCCATGGTTCTCTACGGACATAGTTTTAAGCCAGAAAATCTTGAAGTTAAAAAAAATACTTTTATTAAAGTCTTTCAAAAAGCTGGCTCTTCCAACTTAGTAGATCTTGAAGTTGATAAACAAAAACCGGTTAAGATCTTAATTCAGGATATTCAAACTGATCCGATATCTGATGAGATTATTCATGCTGACCTCTACCGCGTCAGACATGATAGAAAGCTTCGCACCCAAATCCCCCTTCATTTCACCGGCAAATCTAAGGCAGTTGAAGATAAAGAAGGCAATCTCATTACTCATAAGGATTCGGTTGAGGTTGAAGTCCTGCCAGATGACTTGATTGATGAGATTAAAATTGATATCTCCCCTCTCAAAACTTTTGATGATGTGATTAAAGTTTCTGATCTTAAAATCCCCCCAACGATCGAGGTTTTAGATGAAAAAGAGGATATTGTCGCCAATGTCACTCCTCCGCGTTCAGAAGAGGAGTTAGAGGCCCTAAAAGAAGAAGTGGAGGAAGACGTTGAGGCCGTTAAGGTTGAAAAAGAGAAGGAAATTGAAGGAGAAGAAGCCCCAGTTGAAGGTGAAGAAGCTCCAACAACCGAAGAACAACCGCTGGCCGAGAATCAAGAACAAACAGAATAATTTGACTAATTAGACTAATTTTGCCTATTAATCAATTGATCTAACACCAGCCATCTCCTCTTCTTCTCTGCCATTGACACATCATCTCTGAATTTTTTATCTGCCATAGTTCCTGATCGCGGAGAATAGACCGAGACATAAGCCTTGTTAAAGCGGCATTTTTTAGCTAAATTGACCGTATTTTGAAATTCTTTTTTTGATTCTCCGGAAAATCCTACAATAATATCAGTCGATATTTCAAGATCAAAAATCGCATTTCTCATTTTATCCACAAGCTTTAAAAATTCTTTTGTAGTATAATGCCGATTCATCTTTTGAAGTACCTTATCATCTCCAGATTGCAATGGTAGATGAATTTGTTTTGATATTTTGGGTTCTTCCGCGATCAAATCAATCAGCTCATCCGAAAAATCCTTGGGATGCGGCGACATAAAACTAATCTTAAAATCACCCGGTATCTTCACAAGTTGATTGAGCAATCCGACGAAACCGTTTGCCTTTAGCTGTCTGCTGGCAGCTGTCTGCTGGCAGCTATAGCTACAAACATTCTGCCCTAAAAGCATAATTTCCTTGTGCCCCTTTTTTACTAAACAACGGACTTCCTCGACGATCGCCCTTAAATCCCTCGACCACTCCTTGCCTCGCGTATACGGCACCACACAATAGGAGCAAAAATTATTACACCCGGTCATTATCGGAATATAAGCTATTTTTTTATCCAAACGTTTTGGCTTTAATTCTAAATAATTCTTTTTTTTGTCCAGATTTGTCGGATCCAAGCTCTTTTTAACCCACCAACTAAAATCCTTGAGATCCTCAATTTTAAAACAAAAATCAAATTTTGTCGTAAGTTTTTTCAAATCATTGGACAAAACACAGCCGGTTAAAATTCTTTTGGCTTGAGGGTTAATTTTCTGCCAAACTCTAAGTTTGCCCCAAATCCGATCAATCGGTTTCTGGCGCACCGAACAAGCATTAACAATTATCAAATCAGCTGATTTTTCATCGCCAGGATTTAGGCCGCACTTTTCTAAGACTGCCTCGATTCTTTCTGAATCAGATACATTCATCTGACAACCAAGAGTAAAAATAAAATAAGTCTTTAACATAAAAAATTACCCTTTAAGATTACACCAATTTTGAGAGAAATCAAAGGTAAAAATCTGCTTCAAGCACGCCTTCATTGATCAACGAGATATTTCTATAGTAGAAGAATCCTGTGACCGGGGTCGCTTCCTGCTGAATCTCCACCCGGTAATTGCCCTTGGGAACATTATAGAAGATATACTCACCATTCTTGTCAGCTATAGTAGAATAGAGTTGGTTCGTCTCTAAATTAGTTGCTTTAAGCGCAATCTCTTCACTACCCAAAGGATCAATAATAATACGGTTAACCTTTCCTTTAATAAAGCCATGGCCAGCTAAGAGCGGATGTTTCTCTGTATCTTGGATATCAGCTTTGGAAACGAGAGTTAGTTCTAAAATATTATTCTGATGCGGGCGATTAAGCGCATAGATAAAATTAAGATAGCCATCTTTTGAGGCCTCAATAATATAAGTATTTCGGGTCAAAGTTCCTAAATCAAAACCTCCTGCCTCATTAGTCTTAATCACTTGCAAGAGTGAGCCGTCAGCCGCTTTAAGAGCAATATCCGCCTCCGGGACTTTGGTTGTTTTGGCAGTGCCATCCTCATAAACCACGCCAGAGGCAGTTATATTGGCCAGTAATCGATCCATCAACCTGTTAACGCCAGCATAATAATTAGGATTGGGATTGCCGGCATAAGTACGCAAGATACCATTAACATTGCCACTAAGATTATAATAGCTGTAATTGGCCAAGGTCACACAGATAGCGGCAAAACCATCTCCCCAATCATCAAAAGCGGCAAAATTCTGGCCAGCGCGATATGAGGAATGCCCAATTCCTAACTCTTCAAGCCGTCTATAAGAAATTTTGGTATTGCCCGGATTTTTATGGTGCATACCCACGCCTGCTCTACCGGTTGAGGAGTCAGCTTCGGCAATAGCTAAGGCAAAGGCCGGGTTAACATTAAGCAGAGTGCAGTATTTAGCCATCTTATCCCCGGCTGAAACCGGAATATTGGGGTTAACGCTGTTTAAGTAAGTGCCAATCTCCGGACCAGATAGAGCGTCACCCTGGGTCAGATCATAAGGCGCGCGAGGACCAACATAATCAGCCAAAAGCTGTAATCCTCCTAAGGGATAAAGCCAAATTAAAGCCCCTCCAATCAGGAGTACAAAAGATAAAATAACACTCACAAGAATAATTTTGCCCCTCTTTGACATTTTGGTATTTAGCTTTTTATTTTGAATTTCGACCTTATTTTTTGGGATTTGTGATTTGGGATTTGTGATTTCGCTATGATAATATTATACCATATCCGTATCAAAAAAACAAGCCCTTAATTCACGGTTTATTTTTATTTAATTCAGACTCTTTTAAACTTATTCTCTAAAAGAATCAATCTTTTTTCCAGCACTACAAACTCATCCCGATCAACTTTTTGTTTGAGCTCATTTTTGATAAAAGAAATATCTGATTTCATTATTTCGATGTCTTTCTTTATTTCTCCAACCATCTCAAAAGTGGCATCGACCTTATCTTTAGTCATCTTCCAACCTTCAGCGATAATCTGAACCTCGTCCTTGAATGATTCGACTGCGACATCGAAATGTCTCTTTAGCTCTTTTGTCTGATTTTTTAATCTTTTATCCAATTGTTTTTCAGTAATCATAGTATCTCTATTTTATATCGACCAAATTTATTGTCAAATTTAAAAAAATAAAAAAATAAATAATAAAACCATTCTCCTTGACCAGTGCGGAGTTGATATATCTTTAAAATTAAGAGCGTGGCTACCACTAATCTCATCCACTAATTTCACTAATAATTATTCGTGTTTTATTTCCTTCTCCTTTATCTCGCTCGCCAGAATCTTCAATATCTCCTCCAATTTTTTTGAACCCAAATCCCCTTTTGCGTGGTGTCTAACTGAAACTGTGCCGGCTTTTTTCTCTTTCTCGCCAACAATGAACATATAAGGCACTTTTTCAAGCTCCGCGTTTCTTATCTTTTTGCCCAGAGATTCATTGGAATTATCTAATTTAGCCCTAATTTCAGCCGATTTGAGCTTTTCGACAATTTCCTGTGCGTAATCATTAAATTTATCCGAAATAGGCAAAATCCGCACCTGTTCCGGCGCGACCCAAAGAGGAAACAGCCCGGCATAGTGCTCAACCAAGATACCAATAAATCGCTCCAAAGACCCGTAAACAACGCGATGAATGACTACCGGGGTCTCTTCCCTGCCTTTTTCGTCAGTAAATTTCAGCTTAAAATTAAGCGGGATCTGAAAATCAAGCTGGATTGTCCCCATCTGCCATTCGCGCTCTAAAGAATCTTTCATCAAAATATCAATTTTGGGACCATAAAAAGCTCCTTCGCCTTTTTCGAGATGAAATTTCTTTTTGGTTTTTTCCAAGAGATTTTCCAAAATCTTTTCTGCCTTGTCCCAAGTTTTTTTATCGCCCATAAATTTTTCCGGCCGGGTGCCTAACCGATAAGTATACTCCAACCCAAAGACGGAATAAAAACGTTCCACAATTTCAAAAATCCGTTGATACTCTTCTTCAATCTGATTTTCGCGGACAAAAATATGCGCGTCATCTTGAGCAAATTCACGAACTCGAAACAAGCCATTCAGTGTCCCGGATCGCTCGCAGCGGTGTAGTACATCACAATCAGAGAGTCGCAGCGGCAGTTCTTTGTAGCTGCGCTTGGCGGAAGCAAAGACAATCATGGCGTTAGGGCAATTCATCGGCTTCAAGCCATAGACTTCTTTTTCTTTGGTTTTAGCCATAAACATATCGTCTCGGTAATGATCCCAGTGCCCTGATATTTCATATAATTCCTGCTTATTGAGCAAAGGCGACTTTATTTCTTGATAACCAAGCTTCTCGTGCTCTTCGCGCCAAAATTCAAGAATGGTATTGTATAAAATTGTGCCTTTGGGTAAAAAGTAAGCCATCCCCGGCGCGCTCTCGTCAAAGAAGTATAAATCCAGACTCCTCCCCAGTTTCTTATGGTCTCTTTTTTTAGCTTCTTTTTGCAATTTAAGATAATTATCCAATTCCTTTTTAGTTTCAAAAGCCACGCCGTAAATCCGCTGCAGCATGGGATTGTTTTCATTCCCCCGCCAGTAAGCGCCAGCAATAGCTGTAAGCCGGAAGCTGTCAGCTGGCAGCTCTTTGGTTGACTCGACATGCGGACCAGAGCAAAGGTCGACAAAGTCGCCAGTTTTATAAATCGTAACTTGATTACTGTTTTCTGTTTTCTGTTTTCTGTTTTCTATCCCCTCTATCAACTCGACTTTGTAGGGTTGCTTTGCTTCGGCAAAAAACTTTTTGGCTTTGGCAACCTTGACTTCTTTAGCTTCAAATTTAATGTCTTTTTTGATAATCTGGCACATTTTCCCCTCAATAATCTCTAAATCTTCAGGAATTAGAGTGCGGGGCAGTTCAAAATCATAATAAAACCCATTCTCAATCACAGGTCCTATGCCGAATTTCGCTTCGGGAAACATCTGGTACACAGCCGCAGCAAGTATGTGAGCTAAAGAATGACGAATTGTATCTAAGTTTTTATTCATTAAGTATATGGTACCAAAGAAACAGCTAAAATTCAAATCTAAAATTTAAAATGTAAAAACCACAATTAAAATTTTAAATTTAATCTGTGAATTTTAGATTTTATTTTTTAAATTTTAAATTATCCAATAATTTGGTTGACAACTCACCTCCCTTTGCTAAAATAATAATTGTATCCATGAGAAAAACATATACTCTGTGGATTTGTTTCATTCTCGCGCTCTGCTTATTCTTTATACCTTTCTTAACCGCTCAAGCAATCAACGGCGAAGAGTTTGTGCTCGGCGAACCTGGAATTCTGCCGAACTCATTCTGGTATAACTTTGAGATAGTTAAAGAGCGAGTAGTTATTATCTTTACTTTTTCAAATCTTTCCAAGGCAAAAAAACTCTTGTCTTTATCCACAGAACGCGTTTCAGAACTAAATAAAATGGTTGAATTAGATGATATACCTAATTCGCAAAAAACAATCAACCGTTATATTTCTGCGCTTAATGAGATGAAGACTAATTTAGACGACTGCAATAAAAATAATGGCAAGACCAAAGAACAGATAGAAAAATCAAGAATTGAAGCTACCTGGCAAGCAGAAAAAATTCTTGAGATCAAACAAGGCGCCCCTCAAGAATTAGAATCAGATTTGAATAAAGCAATTGAAAAAGCAACCGAAATTATAAATATGAAGTGCGATTAAATATAATTATTGTCTCATAGCACTCAAAAACCCCACACATAACCCTTCGACAAGCTCAGGGTAAATAAGGAGGGGTTTTTGAATTAAAAAATCCCGTCAAACGGCATGCGTATACTTGCACATACAATTTGACGGGGTTGAGCTCAGAAGCCCACTTGGATTGTCTTGGGCTTAAGCCCCTTCTCTCCAGTGATGGCTTCCCATCCGATTGCGAAAGCAATCTTCAACCGGGCCTCATCGATCAAGTCCTGCACGTCAGCGGTATCGTAGGTTCGGTCAGCGAATTGCCGACGCTTCTTGAGCGTTTCGAGGAACGCCTGGAACTGCTCATAGTCGGAGCCATAGATGTGAAACGAGTTTGCATTGTGGACGTATTCGCCCACGCGGATTCGGCGACCGAGACGAGCAGAGACAGCCTCAGCAATCTCCCTCTGCAGATCAGTGAAGGCGTACATGTTCATCAGACCGGCCTTGAAGCCATCATTACTCCTGATGTCGATGTCCATGACAAGTTTGTCTTTGAAGACTCGACACCAGAGACGCTGCAGACAAGCCGGGTCGTGGATACCCGCGTCTTGCCATGCTTGCCAGATAACGGCTTGAGCACGACGTGTGTGCGGTGCGTCGACGAGCGCTTCAATGATGTAACCCATCTGGTCAAGCGGACTTTCGATTCCCGGAACCACGTAGGCCTTGAGTCGCTCGTTGTAGGTGTACTCCCACTTCCCTTCAGCCGGATTGATCCAATAGTTATGGATCCCCCTCACTACCTCCAGGCGATACTCCTCGAGCTCTTCAATGCCTGTTGGGATGGCTCTGTGGATCCGCGGCTCGGACATCGGCCTTTGCACAATCAACTGGAGCCGAATGTCACGAGAATTGGGGTCACCTTTCTGGTCATATTGGGTAGGAATCAGTGCCCCATGTTCCCAGCAGGCAACTATCGCTCGCTCCCACCCTCTGGCGATGTTTGGAGCCATCACCGTGACGACAGGACGAGCAATCCCCTTCTTGACAACCTGGACGTTCGACATGTTCTACTCTCCCTTCTGCCTCGTGGGCAGGATTTTGTCTGTTAGATACACAAAAAGAGGGTTGCCCCTCTTAAAGATATTATTGAGAATAATCAAACTCTTGTCAATGGTCACTAGAGGGGTTGAACCTCTGGCCTCCTGAATGTGAATCAGGCGCTCTGCCACTGAGCTAAGTGACCCTAGTGGGCCCGTGCAGATTCGAACTGCAGACCTCATCGATGTCAACGATGCGCTCTGGACCAAACTGAGCTACGAGCCCTAAAAAACATCCAGCTGACAGCACCCAGCTACCAGCTAACAAACTACTAAATCATGATTCCATTTTTAGCTTTTGAGAAAATGATCCGAGCTGATTCTTCAAATCAAAACTATTACTAAGAAGAACTTCTTTAGTCTCCAAATCAATCAATTTTTCATCAAAAGCAACTTCAAGACAAGCGGCAACTTCATTAATTGAGCCTAACGCAATTTGAATATATCTTCGAAAATCTCTGTCAGATTCTTTACCAGAACCTTCGGCAATGTTTAGAATAACAGATAAGCTCGCTCTTTTCAACTGGTCTCCTAAATATAAAAAATTTCTTGGAAAAGAATTCGTTAAAATAACGCATTCGTGATGCAGTTCTTTGGCTAATTTATAAACTTTAAATTCGACAAAACGAAATTTATACATATTCCAAGCTATTAGCTGTAAGCTGTATGCTGGTAGCTGCAAGCTGTCCACTAAAAATCAAATTTACCGCTAGTTAAATAGTCCCTAATTTTTGCCTCAAGAATCTTGACCGCCTCTCGGCTGCCGTGATTGGTATTGATCACCAAATCAGCATACTTCTTCATCGGCACAATATAACGTTCCTGCCGGGGCTTGACTACATTCAAATACCAGTCAATCGTCCGCGCAATCGTCTCGACCGTCTGGCCGCGCTCCTTAATATCACGGACTAATCTTCTTGAGAGCCGCACATCGCCATCAGCAAAAAGAAAAACCTTATAATCCATCAGGTCGCGCAGTTTTTTAATATTGAAAGTAAAGATCCCTTCCAGAATAATTATAGTTGTTGGCTTGACCTTGATCTCTTCTTTAAGCCGAGAGTGGGTCTTAAAATCATAGACCGGAATCTGGACAGTCTTGCCGTTAATCAAATCTTTAAGATCATGCGCTAATTCCTTATTATCAAAAGCGGCTGGTTCATCATAAACCGCCCTCAACCAGCGCTCTTTTTTTAGCCGGCGGAAGACCTTGTAATAATTGTCCTGCGAGATAACGGTGATTTTTTCGCCAAAGATTTCTTTTAAGCTGTCAAGGACAAAGGTCTTGCCCGCGCCCGAGCCGCCGGTGATGCCGATGACAAAAGGATAAGGTTTCATAAATCAATTATCAATTAACATTTAACAATTAGCAATAAATTGGCAATTATTCAATTATCAATTTATCTTTTTTCTTATTTCTTAATGAGTTAGTAATTTTTTGAAAAATCATTGTCAGTTCTTGGCACTCTTTCCAGAGTACTTTAATCTTCTCCCGTTTTTCTGGACAGCATTGGGCTAACATCCTCAACCAATGTTTTGTTTCTTGGCACTCTTTTTTACAGATAAATATTTTATTGGTAAAATCTCTTCTTGAGCAAGCGGCGTTTGCTTCCATGTAATTTGCACCTATACTTGTACCTGAACGGATAACTTGACTAATAATTGGTCTTTTAATGGCGTCTTGTTCTATCCCCTGACATAGTTTTATGATATTCTCGCCAAATAAAGCAGTCCTCTCTTCAAGATCATTTTTGTTTGCTAATTGATTCATTGTTAATTTATTGAAAAATGATAATTGCTAATTGTTAATTAATTTAGCAATTATATTTTAGCACATTTTAATATAAAACGAGCCCGCAAGACTTGGTGCGATGCAACTTGCACCAAATTCTTGGGGGCTCGGGGTGTTCTTGAAAATGGTTTAGCCGAGACCGAGAACTTCGCGGAGTTTCTGGGGCAGACTACCTTTCTCTGATTCATGATCGCACCCAGCCAACAAAAGCTCAACTCGGTAAGCTCTCATTGAAGATACGGCGATCATTGGTCCCTTGAAAGTCTCTCGGAACTTCCGCACCAACGGGGGAGTAGTCGGGTCATCACCGGGTACACACACATCCATGACGATTGCGGAAAAATCCGGATGAAGAGCGAACTGCTCTTCTGCCTCTTTGATGGAAAATGCAGAGAGAATCACGACTCGCCCCTCGAGCATCTTTTCCCATCGACGATGCCACTCTAGATCATCCTCGACTACCAAGACCTTGGGGACATTGCCAGTGCCGTCCATTCTTCATCATCCTTCCTTGAAGAGTCTATGCGCGTTTGTGCTTGTTACCTAAATTTAATGTTAAACTAAAATAGGAAAAAAGCAAGAAAAAATAGGCTGCAAAGTTGAACCTATTCTGTTTTTATGATAAAATTATAATGTAAACATAAATTACAATTATATGACCCAAAACGAGGCTATAAATTATTGGCTAAGGACGGCAGAGCGCGATCAAAAAACTGCTAATGATCTCTATAAAAACGGCCATTATTCTTGGTCATTGTTTATTTGGCAGTTAGTTTTAGAACGATTATTAAAAGCCCATTTAGTTACAAAAGATAAAGCTGCACCACCGATCCATAATTTGCTTAAATTGGCAAAACTTGCAGAAATCAAACTCAATGATAATTTAGTTAAAGAACTTGCTGAAATAACTTCATTCAATTTAGAAGCTCGCTATGACGATTATAAAGAACAATTTTACAAGAAGGCGACCAAGGAATTTACCAAAAGATGGTCTAATAATGCTGAAAGGATCTGCCAATGGCTCAAAAATCAACTTTAAACAAAAAAATATTACAAAAAATCAAAGCATATCGCTCATTAATTGAAAAAACTGGAACTAAAGTTCAGGAAATTTATGTTTTTGGCTCGCAAGCTAAAGGTCGAGCTAAGTCATGGAGTGATATTGATGTTGGAATCATATCTCCCAGCTTTGGCAATGATCGCCAAGAAGAACGTGTCTCGTTAATGATCTTAAGCAATAAAATTGATCCGGCTATCGAGCCCCATCCTTTCTCTCCTGAAGATTTTAATGACCGCTTTTACCCCTTAGCTCAGGAAATCAAAAAGTCAGGCATTAGGATAGCTTAAAAATCACTGCCATTTGCGCAGTGATTTTTAATTGGAGCTGAGGGGAATTTTACGTCCCCCGACTTATCGTCGGGGTCCCCATAGGGCTTCCGCCCTCTGGCGCTCGCCGCGGCTCGCTGTCACCCCAAGCGGGGAGATTGCAGTGGCATCTCCCCGACCCCCTCTTGGGTGCAATTCCCTTAACTTCTTAATTGAAAAAGTGCCATCAAAAGATGGCACTTTTTCAATGGAGCTGAGGGGAATTGCACCCCTGTCCAAAAAAAGAATCAAATTGAATCTACAAGTTTGTTCTGATTTGGTACTTCGGATAAGAGTAGAAATCAGACAAAATAATCTTACCCTATCCTTTGAATTGGCTTGACTCCGATGTCAAAGGAGACCGTCGGAGCTGCGTCTGGTTTATGACACCTATCTTTCTCTGCCAGCCAGACAAAGAGGCGTGTAGCCACCGATTAGGCTGCTACAGGCGCAAGAGAGAAACCAGCAAAAGCTGATTGTATCTTGCTTACAAATGTTTTGGCATTTGTCAATTTGCCGCTTGTTCAAAGCAGATTGGCTCCTGCTTACTTGCATCAAGAATGAGACTTAATCTGTCGAAGCTAGACAGCCCCATATGATTATTTTATAGGGAAAAACCTCTCTTGTCAAGGTCAGAATTTTAAGATATAATCAAAGCATCCTGTCCCCGTAGCTCAGTGGATAGAGCAAGGGTTTCCTAAACCCTGTGCGCAGGTTCGATTCCTGCCGGGGATATGTCGGGGTGTGGCCTAGCGGCTTAGGGCGCGGCGTTCGGGACGCCGAGATCGGCAGTTCAAATCTGCCCACCCCGATTTTTTAGTCTTGCAAGAGCTCTCAAAATCTGGTATAATATTAACGAAATGCCAAATAACAAATCTCAAATAACAAATAAACGACCGCAAAAAATCGAGATTGCTACTTCTACTATTCTCAAAGCTCTCGGCATTATTCTTGCTTTAATTTTATTGTGGTATCTTAAATCAGTTTTACTTTTATTGTTTATTGTTTTAATCGTCGTTGCCTCTTTTGCGCCAATCGTGGACTTTGGACAAAAATATAAGATCCCCCGCGTTGTCAGTACTATTTTGATCTTTATCCTTTTATTCGGCTTTATTTTTCTTTTGGGATACCTAATTATCCCCCCGCTGGTTAATCAGGCAATAGATTTGGCCAACAAAATCCCCCAATATACCAGCCACTATAATTTATCTTTTGAAACAGTAAAACAATTCACTCTTAAAACCAACCTTATAGAAACGATCAAGGATAATTTCAGTAATATTTCAAAAAATCTGGCCTCTGCCTCCTCAACTATTTTCTCAACACTGGCCATCGCTTTCGGCGGAATAGCCAGTTTTATTATCGCCATTGCCTTAACTTTTTATCTGCTCTTGACTAAAAACCAAATTGCGGAAGGCATTTTAAGCTATATTCCTAAAAAAAGAAAAGAACTTGTAAGAAAAGTCGGCGGAGAGATTTTATTAAAGCTTGGCGCTTGGGCAAGGGGGCAGTTTATACTCTGTTTAACTATTGGGCTTGTCATTGGTATCGCTTTGAAGATATTTGGCATGCCTTTTGCTTTGATGCTTGGCGTGTTGGCTGGCCTGATGGAGTTTATCCCCACTGTGGGACCGATTATCGCTGCTATCCCTGCCTTGGCTATAGCTTTCACTATCTCCCCTTGGAAAGCTCTAATTGTTTTGATAATTTATCTCGCTGTCCAACAATTAGAAAATAATCTTCTCGTGCCGACCATAATGAAGAGAGCGGTCGGCATTAATCCGGCGATCATCATTATCGCTATTTTGGTAGGTGCGGAGCTGGCTGGTATTTTGGGTATAATTTTAGCTGTTCCCACAGCTGCTGTCTTGAGCATAATCTTCCGAGTCTGGAAAGAACAGACGATTGAGAAATAAATTGTTGACAACCTCTGACCATAACCATCACCACAAACCATACCAGCTCCCAAAACCCAAACCAAAACTATGCCAATTATTAAAAACAAACAAGCTTCTCGTTTTTATAAGATTTTAGACAAAAAAGAGGCGGGAATTGTTCTCAAGGGGCTTGAGGTTAAATCCCTGCGCGCTGGCCGCGCTTCTCTCAATGAATCGCATGTTAGGGTCTCGGGCCATGAGGCCTTTTTAATTAACGCTCATATCCCGGCTTGGCAGAAACAGCTTGAAAATTATGAACCGACCCGCTCGCGCAAACTGCTACTTCATAAGAGTGAAATTAGAGATTTGTATCTAAAAAGCCAGAAAAAGGGATTAACTCTGGTCCCGCTACAAATTTATTTCAAAAAAAATCACGCCAAAGTTTTGATTGGCGTTGGCCGCGGCCTTAAAAAAGGCGACAAACGAATGGCCATTAAAGAACGAGAATCGAAGCGCGAAATAAACAGGGCATTGCGGAGAAAATGAGCTTACCCCACTTCGCCCTTACCCCGACGTGACGTCGGGGTGCGGGCTTCGTTAGGGGTTTACCCCGGTGAAATAATTCGCCGCGACGAATTGCGACGGCGTCGCATTTCACTGGGTTAATCTCTTGGCACTGCCTGCCAAATAGATTAAGAATCAAGACGCGAGATAAATAGAGCCCTAAAAAGATAAAAAAAACTGGCTCCTGGGAGTTCTTATTTTGTCACTTCTGTCCTGTATGTCATTCCTGCGAAAGCAGGAATCTATTAATAAATTCCGTATCAAGTACGGAATGACATACAATATTGTCTCTATTATATTTTACGAGAGAGAAAAAAAGAGAGAGCCAAGTGTGAATAAAATCATTCCATAACTTTAAGACGATCGTTAGAAAGTTATGGAATTAGGAAACCAAAAATCACCTCTGGCTTGTGGCAGAATAATAAATGCCCTATACATGACTTACGCACAATCTGATTTATTCTCCGAGAGAGTCCCGCCATAGGCGGGACGAATCGAGAAGTCTAAAAGCTTGATAGTTCTCGACTCCGCTCCCTTTGGTCGCTTCGCTCGAACAATAATTGCGTAGTCGTGCCCATAGATCCCGAAACAAAGCCTGCCCTGACGAAAGTCATGGGTTCGGGATGACAAGCGTGTTAATTTGACAATAATTTTAGCGGGGATAAAATGGATATACGACTAATTCAATTCGAAAGGAGGAAAAATGAAATTTTGTCCTAAATGTAAAAAAGAACATTTGATTTTTCACAGCAAGTTCTGCTGTGATTGCGGTAGCAAATTAAAAAACATAAAAGACCCAGAGTGTCCTCACTGTAAAAGTATGATTTTTGGTAAGTTTTGCGGCAAATGTGGATTAAAATTTAATAAAATACTGCTGAAAAAAGCAAAAATTTCCGTCTGAATTTGACACCGAATCCTATCCTGATAAAATAGAAACGAAGAAATTAAAATAATTTATGGCTCTAACAAAAAATGATCTAAATCAAATTAGAACAGTTGTTAAAGAAGAAGTTGGGGAAAAAGTCGGCGGCGTCGAAAAGAAAGTCGATGGTCTTAATCAAAAAATCGACTCTGTTGAAAAAAGACTAACCAAGAAAATCGATCAAAAAATTGATGGCTTGGCCTTAATAACGAAAAAAGGATTTGACGGACAAGATGAGAAAATAAATTATTTGACCAAGGAAGTCAAAGAGATGCGCAAAGATTTAGTTGTTCATGATTTTAAGATGACGGAGATGGTACACAAAGCAGATTATTATAAATTAGAGGAAAGAGTCTCTTATTTAGAAAGGAAGACAGGAATTAAAGTATGAACAAGACTGATTTGATTAAAAATGTCGCCGAAGATGCGGGCGTATCCAAAATTTACGCGGAGAAAGTGTTGAATAATTTTATTGAAGTGGTGGGTGATGAGCTCGCTGAAGGGAAAAAAGTGACTGTCACCGGCTTTGGCACTTTTCTCGTCTCCAAAAGAAAAGAAAAAATGGGGATAAACCCCAGAACTAAAGAGAGAATAAAGATCCCTGCTCAAATCCTCCCCCATTTCCGACCCGGTAAGAGATTTAAAGATGCGATACGATAATCTCTCTCACCCTCTTAATACTTTTTGCCGCCCCTTTTCTGTCTATCTCCAGAAGAACCGCGTTGAACTCGACTTCTCCTTCGGCAATCTCATGGCGCGTTAATATTTGCGTTAAAAATTTATCAATTATCAACTCTTTTTCCACTCCCAAAACCGAATTATGAGGGCCAACCATGCCCACATCGCTTATATAAGCCGTTTTTTGTCCCATAATTTCTTCATCAGCTGATGGAATGTGTGTATGAGTGCAGATTACCGCTGAAACTCTATTTTGAGCGTAAAAACCAAAAGCGCGCTTCTCTGAAGTCGCTTCTGCGTGAAAATCAATAATTGTCGGCATCTTGCCAATTTCTTGCAAAATCTCGTCTAATTTTCTAAAGGGGCAATCTAAATCAATGGGAAAAAAGACCCGTCCCATTAGACTGACGACGGCTAATTTTTGCGTGCCCACCTCAAAAATCTCATAGCCTCTACCTATTACAGCTGGCGGGTAATTGGCTGGGCGCAAAACCTTGATCTTCTTATCCTCCAAAAAAGGGATGAATTCCTTTTTAGCCCAGATGTGATTGCCAGAAGTAAAACAATCAATTCCCGCTTCTCTCATCTCTTGATAGGTCTTCTTTGTCATTCCTTTGCCATGCGCCAAATTCTCACCATTAGCTATCACAAAATCTATTTCTTCTTTTTTAATTAATTCCGGAAGAATTTTCTTAACTGCCTCTCTCCCTGGCCTTCCGACGATGTCGCCAATAAATAAGATTTTCATTTAGCGTACTCCACTGCTCTGGTCTCGCGGATAACATTTACTTTAATCTGCCCCGGATATTCCATTTCTTTCTCTATTTTTTTGGCAATGTTTCTCGAGAGCTTGACCGCCTCTAAATCATTAATATCTTCCGGCCGGACTAAAATTCTGACCTCGCGTCCCGCCTGAATAGCATAAGACTTTTCTACCCCTGAAAAGGAGTTCGCCACCTTTTCCAACTCTTCCAGCCGTTTAACATATGTTTCAAGAGTTTCGCGTCGCGCGCCCGGTCTCGCCCCGGAAATAGCATCGGCGGCATGAACAATAAAATCAAGCGTATCCTTCATCTCTATATCTTCGTGATGGGCCGCGGCTGCATGGATTATCTTCTCATCAACACCGTACTTCTTAAGAATATCTTGAGAGATAATAGCGTGCGAGCCGGTCACCTCATGGTCGACTGCTTTGCCAATATCATGAAAAAGCCCTGCCCGCTTGGCGACTGCCGCATCATAGCCCAACTCAAGAGCTAAAAGTCCAGAGATCTCTGCTACCTCGATCGAGTGCTGGAGAACATTCTGACCATAAGAAGTACGGTACTTTAAACGGCCCAAAGTCTTAAGTAAATCATGATTAATTCCTGCGATGCCAATCTGATAGGCGGCCTCATCGCCTGCTTTTTTAATCTCATTATCTACTTCTTCGGTTGCTTTTTTTAACGCTTCTTCAATTCTGGTCGGATGAATCCGGCCATCTGTCACTAACTTTTCCAGAGCCACTTTGGCGACCTGGCGCCTGACCGAATCAAAAGAAGAGATGACGACTGCGCCCGGAGTATCATCAATAATGACATCCACGCCTGCCAAACGTTCAAAAGCCTGGATATTGCGACCTTCGCGGCCAATAATACGGCCCTTCATCTCATCAGAAGGAAGAGAGACGGTCGAGACGGTCGATTCAGAAGCAGTATCTGAAGCAATCCTGCCAATGACAGTGGCGATTATTTTTCTGGCTTCCTCATCTGCGCTTTCCTTGGCTTCTTTTTCTGTCGCCTTGATAATCCGCAAGACCTCGTCCTTCTCCTCTTTTTCCACCATGCCCAATAGCACTTTTTTGGCCTCTTCCTTGGAAAGAGCCGAGATCCTCTCCAAACTTCCTAACTGTTTATCGCGCAGACCTCTAAGCTCTTCTCTCGTCTTTCCTATCTGTTCTTCTTCTGTCTCAAGCTGGATTCGATCCCTCTCTAATCTTTCAGCACGGACATCAACCGACTCTTCTCTTTTTCTTAAAGACAGCTCCAAATCATCAATCTTCTTCTGCCTCTCTTTATTAAGAGCTTCAGCCTCCTCGCGCATTTGAAAAGCTTTATCCTTAGCAGAAATTAAAATCTCCTTCTCCTCTTCTTTGGCTCTGTCGATAATTTTTTTAGAACGCTCTTCTAAATTTTTAATTGATTTAGCGGCAAATACCTGGCGGACATAATAACCGACTCCCAAACCTACAACCAGACCCAAAGGGCCTATAATCCATATTGAATTCATTTTGTCTCCTAATTGTCACTCCTCGCCAAAATAACATATTCTTTGAGGATTTAAATTTAATTTTAACCTTTATATCATACACAATAACGTTTAAAATATCAACCTAAGCCTTGAATTAAAGATAATCTTAAGATATAATTTGGAAGTAAAATCAAGGCCCGCTCGTCTATCGATTAGGACATCAGCTTTTCAAGCTGAAAAGAGGAGTTTGACTCTCCTGCGGGCTACATATCAATTTTCAATTTACATTTTTCAATTTACATTGAATTATCAATGACACAATTTTCAAACATTGATCATTGAAACATTGTGAAATTTATTGGAAATTGTTAATTGTAAATTGTTTAAGTTATCCACAGCTAAACCTTGACGCTTATGACTCAACAGATTACAATATGGTAAGCAACAGATATCTATAAGATAAAAAATAATTAAGCAAGGAGAACTATGGCTTATTCGAAGACGAATTCAAAGGGGCAGACCTATTATCTGCACAGCAAAGATGTGATTCTGCGCGGCGGCAGGCCACAGACAATTTACTTCTTTGGCAAAGAAGTTAAAGATGGAGCGCTGGATGAACTGCCAGCCGGCTATGAAGTAATGGAGAATGAGAGGACCGGGCTTCCGATGCTTAGAAAGAAAAAGTAATAGAGATTCGAGTTATACAAACAAAAATCCCCTGCAAGGGGTTTTTTGTATTAAAAAGGCGCGGATACATCCGCCCAAACATATTATAGTTAATGGCGCGTATCCGCGCCAGAGGGTTGTATACAGTCCTTTGAAACCCCTAATGTTCCATCCTTTTTAAAAAAGGATAGGACGAGGAAAAAAAGAAACTGTAAGGCCCGGGTGCGGAAATCCCGATGTAAAATCGGGAAAGCACTGGTCAATGTCAGCCTTGCGACTGACATTCAACCGAAGTTAAGCCGCCAGCTACCAGCAGCCAGCTATCTGCTGAATGCTGCGTGCTGTTTGCTACGTGCTTCACTACGTTTGGCTGTCAGCCGCCTTTTGTCTGGGCTGTTTTGTTTTACTCTAAGGTGCGTCCCAAGATAATTCTTAGGATTAATACTATTATAGCAAAAAAATTGATAAAGGTCAATAATTGTCAAGTTATTATCAACTCGTGTCCCGCTTTGGCTTAAATAAGCCAAAGTACAACCATTATCTATTCTTCTTTCCGTCTTTCAAGAAAAACGATAAAACCAACAATAATCACAAAAAGGGCAAAAATTATTAAAAAAACAACAATAATCCAAGAAACGAACCTTGCCAGATAAAAAGAGATGCTCTTGATAATCGTCTCGCCAATATGGGTGCTGTCAAGAACAAAAACAAGCACAAACAAAGACAAAAAATAGATAATCAAATTCTTTAGATTCTTGGGTTGGGAGACGTAATGATAATCAATATAAGCTTTGGCTCTCTCGATTAGAGTCGGCGGGGAGACATCAGTATTAGAAGAAAGATCAATAATCGCCTGTTTATATTCTTTGATCGCCAGTTCCACCTCGCGCGTGGTCACCTTCTCTTCGTAGCGGGAGAAGACGCGCTCTTTAATCTCTAAGGCCTTCATTAACCCTGGAAGATTAGTGAATCTCTCTTTGGCGCTCTTGATTTTATGATAGATCGAAGGCCCGGGATAGCCCATATCCGAGAGCATAAAATTCAAGAGCTTGTCTGATTCAAGAAGAGCCATTAAAAGACCAGAGATGCCCCCCTCTTCCTGATAGGTCTTGATCACTGACCAATCAATAATTTTATTCCCGCTCTCAAAAAATTCTTGATTTTGCATAATGTGTTATTGTATCACTTTTTCTTTTTCAAAGACAGACTCTGAATCAATGAGCTCATCTTGGTCCCGCTTTTTCTCCAGATTACGAAAGGTCATCTCTGATTCAGCAAAGAATAATTCTACTTCTCCAATGGGACCATTTCGGTGTTTTTTAATTAAAATATCAGCAATGTTCTTTTTTTCTGATCCACGGTCATAATAATCATCACGATAAATAAAAATCACCACATCGCTATCTTGCTCAATCGCTCCACTCTCGCGAAGATCAGAAAGCTGGGGAATCTTGTGCTCGCGGTGCTCAACTGCGCGGGAGAGCTGGGACAGAGCCAAGACCGGCAGATCAAGCTCGCGCGCCAAGGCCTTAAGCCCGCGTGAGATTTCAGATATCTCCTGCACTCTATTTGAATCATTGGAATTACTGAATCTTCCTTCCATTAATTGCAGATAGTCAACCACCAAAAGCCCAATATTATGCTCGGCCCGCAGCCGGCGCGCCTTTGTTCTGACTTCCATAATGGAAAGGTTAGGGGAATCTTCAATAAAGATCGGGGCCTCGGAGAGCGAGCCCATAGCTTGCCCAATCCGGCCAAAATCATCTTCTGCTAAATTGCCGGTTCTCATCTTCCAGGAGTCGATCCGCGCTTCAGAAATAATCAGCCGATCAACCAACTGGTCTTTACTCATTTCTAAAGAGAACAGCCCGACCGGAATTTTTGATTTTAAGGCGGCGTTGGCGGCGATATTTAGAGCGAGCGAACTTTTACCCATGCTTGGACGGGCAGCTAAAATAATTAAATCGGATTTCTGCATCCCAGAAAGCAGATTATCCAAATCCTTAAATCCGGTCGGCACCCCCCGCAACGTCCCCTTCTCCTTATGCAGGCGATCAATCCGCTCAAATGACTCCTCAAGCGCATCGCGAAGCGTGATGAATTTGTTGGCGGAATGGCCTTTAGAGACCGAGAATAAGCTCTTCTCTGCTCTATCTAAAATCAACTCCACCGGCTCTCTCTCTTCATAGCCGAGCTCGATCGTCTCTGAAGCAGAAGAGATCAGCCGGCGCAGAGTCGCTTTATTAGCCACAATCTGGGCATAATGGACCACATGCGCGGCCGAAGGCACGGCATTAGCCAGAGTCGCGAGGTATGACGCTCCGCCAATCATCTTAATCTTCTTGTCCCTCTCCAGCTCCTCGGTTAAAGTTAAGACATCAATAGGAATTCTTTTTTCAAAAAGCCTCCCCATCGCCTCATAGATCATCCGATGATTATCACGATAAAAATCAGCTGAAGTGATGATATCCGCCACCTTAAAGATCGCCTCTTTATCAAGAAGAAGGGCTCCGAGCACCGACTGTTCGGCCTCAATATTCTGCGGCGGCAGTCTTAGTTCTGTTTCTTTATTTTTTATTGGCATATTTATTCAAAAACCTCAAGCGCAATATCTTTTAAACTCTTACTTTTTTCTTTTGCTTTGCCTACTTGGCAAACAAGCTTATACTTCTTGGCAAAGATCTTCTCAATCATCTCTTCAATCTTCTGCAAGTTGATTTTATCTTCAATCTTCTGGCGATGAAAATCATAATCAACCTCTATCATAATCTGATCATCCTTTTTACCCAAGACCCGAGCCGAGCGCATAATGCCCGCCAAAGAGTGATTATAGGGTTTTATTTCTTTAAGAAAACCATGCCAGAGAGCTTCAAAATCCCCTATTTTATTTATAGATTCCGTGTCAAGCACGGAATGACATTCGACTTGAGCTAACTCGACCAGAGCGATCTCAAGCCCTAAAGAAGGCAGAGCGTCTTTCTCAATCAATGAGTCGCGGGCCAGGGTCTTAATTATCTTAATTAATTCTTTAATCTCAACATCAGCAGATAAAGAGATGACCTTCTGGCAGATCTCATAGGATAAATTATCTTTAAGCTCTTTTTCCTCTCCTGACATCTTATAGACCAAGACTACAGCTAAGAAATCCAATAAGGTGCGCCTAAAATGAATTAAATTATACCCCTTTTTTTTAATTTTTGAGAGTGCCATAAAACCCGAGTTAAGATCTTTTTTAACCAAAGCTTCAAAAATTTTCAGAGTTGCCCTCTCCGGCACTACGCCCAAGGTCTCCTGGATTAAATTAATACTAATCTTCTTGCCGCTTGAGGAGAGCTGGTCTAAGATTGAGATCGCATCCCTCATTCCGCCGGAAGCGGCCGCCGCGATCATGCGCAATCCATCCTCGTCAAATCTTATACGTTCGGCTTTGGCGATCTTCTTGAGCCGAATAACCATCTCAAGGATAGTTAAGGGCAAAAAATCAAAGCGCTGGCAGCGGGAGAGGACGGTCGCCGGAATCTTGTGCGGCTCGGTCGTGGCCAAAATAAAGATGGCGTGAGAAGGCGGTTCCTCCAAAGTCTTTAAAAGAGCATTAAAGGCCTCGGGCGTCAGCATATGCACCTCATCAATAATAAAAATCTTATAAGGCGAGGATGAAGGGGCAAGCTTTATTCTCTCGCGCAGCTCCCGAATCTCATCAATGCCGCGGTTTGAGGCCGCATCAATCTCAATCAGATCAAGAGATTTTAATTTTGTATGCTCCTGACAAGAAAGACAATGGTTGCAGGGCTCGGGATTGCGCTTAGAACAATTAAAGGCCTTAGCCAGAATTCGGGCGGTCGTCGTCTTGCCCGTGCCTCTGGGCCCGGCAAAAAGATAAGCTTGAGAAAGATGATTTCTTTTTAGAGAATTTAAAAGAGTCGTCTTAATATGCTCTTGATTGACTAAATCTTTAAAACGTTGCGGCCGATATTTACGATATAGAGACATAGTAGTCTTATCATAACAAAGAGTGTCAAGACTTTCATCTTTCCACAGGGGTGGATAAGATTAATTAGAAACTACTTCTACCCAGATTTGTCCTCTGTTAAAAACAACTTCCTTGCCCAATTCATCATAAAACCTAGTCCTTTCAGAAATACTCGGCCTCTTCCATGTGCCTTTAATCTCTCTGCCGTCTAGATAAACCTCTGCTTTACCGGTGCCGGTCGTAACGGCATGAGACTGCTGGGTGCCGTCAGTTAAAGAGAAGACGCGATCCGCGTGCATCACCACCACGGTTTTTGGCGCCAGTTGTTCCCCAGTAATCTTATCTTTGTGCGGACTACCGGACATACTACGCAGATATAAATTCTTTTCAGAGTCATAATTATAAACTACCTGAAATTGAGCGGATGAGAAGTTGACGGTAATGGTCTGGCTGATACCTCGTTCGGATTTTTCTGCGTCAGATTTAAATTCAAAACCGCTGTAATCGCTCTTAAGAGTACATTTGGCTGATTCTGCCGCAGCTCTAACTTTATCGGTCGTGGTGTACAGATTATGCGGAGCTAAGCGCTCTTTGGACCGCCAAAAATAAGAACCAAAAGTGAATTGATTGATATCGCAGACATACTTATCTTTCAAAAGATTTTTAAGAGCAATGGCGCTGCCCCCGCAATGAGCATAAACTGCCTTAATCTCGTCTGCCCAATCAACATAATAAGTCCGGGCAGACCTTACCGGGCCGACCTCGCTGGCGTCATTCTCAACATATAGAGCTAAAAATCTGGTAATTCCTCCCTCTGAAGGCGTCTCAAAAATAAAGCTCGCTTTATCAAGACCTGACTGGGGTCGGGCCTCGGGAGCATTCTCAATCATAATTCCCAGCGGCCGACGTTCCGCCCGATCTTTGGTCGTCATTACGCCATCCAAAGGGCAGGGGGTATCATTAAGATTTTTGCTTGGGCTGGGGCTGACTTTGGCCACCTTAGTCAAATCGCCAAAAACATCTGTTTTATAAATCCAATAAGCGAGACCTATTCCGCCTAACAATAAAATTATAAGCGTCGTAATCCAAACCCACTTGGGCAGATGCTTGTTGCTGCCTGTTACCTGTTTCCTGTTCCCTGCACTCTGTTCACTGTTACCTGTTTCTTCAATCCTAATTTCTTCCATGACTATATTATAGCACAAGTTAAATTCTGACTTTGTTAATCAACTGTTTCTTAAGCCGATAAGAATCACAATGCTTAATCAGCCCCAAATAAGACGGCAAATTTGTTTGGTTGAGCCTTCTCATCATTCTTTTCTTGGTCTTTGTCCTCAAAACTCGATAATGCGGCAAAACGATATAGCCCAAAAAATCAATCCCTTGTCTTAATTTGCGGATAATGATTTTGCTGGGGTGAAGAGTTAATTTAAGATTTGATGGCAAAAAATCAGATAATTGGAGAATAATTTTTTCTAATTTATTTTTGTCTGTATCTAAAATTATAAAATCATCGCCATAGCGCAGATAATATTTGATTTTGAGCTTGTGTTTAATAAATTGGTCAAGCTCATCAAGATAGATATTAGCAAAAAGCTGGCTGGTTAAGTTGCCCAGCGGCAGACCGATGTCAGCCTTCCCTCTCGAATTAAAACTCTGGATAATCTCTTTAACCAGCCATAGAATATCTTTATTTCTGACTTTTTTATTAATCAACTGAATCAAAATCTGATGGTCAACCGAAGCAAAAAACTTTTTAATATCACATTTGAGAGCAAGGCAGGGTCGGGTGTAATTTTGACTGACAATTCGGGTGAACTTTTCTAATCTATCTACCGCCCTGTGCGTTCCTTTATTCAAACGGCAGGAATAAGAATCGTAAATAAAAGCTTTATCAAAAAAACGTTCGAATAATTGAGCATCGGGTTTGTCTCGCTTACCCTTTTTAAACTTATTAAAGCTCAAATATAAATTTTCTAAACTAGCAATTCTTTCAAAAAGATTGGAGAAAACATGCAAAATGAAATTCCTTTATTCCAAAAAATTTATGACTTTTACAAACTTTATTATCAATTGATTGACCACTTTCCTCAAAAATCAAGGGGGGTGCTGGGGAAAAAAATTGAAGATCTAATCCTTGAATTATTACGGCTAATCTCAAGGGCAAGATTCGCTCAAGGTCAAGAAAAATTGAGATCATTAAAAAAGACGAGTGGAAATCTTGATTTTCTTAAAACTCTCTTTCGTCTGGCTTTTGAGATTAAGGCCATTGATCAAAAAAAGTATTTTCTTTTTGAAGAAAAACTTCAAGAGATGGGACGGATGTTAGGCTCTTGGATTAAAGAGAGAAACAATGCCCGCTCTTTAAAGCAGGCATTGTAAAAAACTACCAGAGGGCGAACCGCCCCGCTGAGCCAGCGATCGTCGGAGCGGCCCCAATCGACACCGGCAAGCCCGCCATAATCCGAGCCGCCGCCGTAGAGACGGCGCCCGAGACCCCCAAAGTGCTCCTCATACCAGACCCACGTGTCGGTCGTCCCGTCCTTGACACGAGGCATCTTGTAGAGTTGGGGGATGACGTCGGCCTCAAGGAACAGCTCCAGTCGAATCTGATTTGGCTCGAGCTTGAGCTTTTCTGCTACCTTGGGTCGGATGTGCTCTTGCCACTCGTTGGGCGAGACGCCGCAACGGCTCGATTGGGGACCGTGTTCGTAACGGCTAATCTTGCCGTCACCACGCAGGTCTTCGATGATGCTACCCATGAACCTCTTGTCGTCAGCGAACATCTGCTTGCCGTTCTGGTGGTATCTCGGCTTGAGCCGAGTATCGATCAAAACGACAGCACCCTCGAGACGGGCGTCCTTGACGGTCATGAGCTTCCCTTCGGCGTTCCGACGTTTGAGCTTGCCAGCGGCTAACTGCGTCCAGTACCGGTCGTTCGGCCTGATTTTCCAGCCGGGGAAGTCACTCTTGGGCGTGAAGACCACATCGGGAAGGAAGTGCGGCTCAAGCTTGAGCTTGAGCCATTCGCACACCTGATCCTCGCCGTAGCGTTCCAATGTCTGCCGGAAGAGAGTGAGATCATAAGTCTGGCCGAAGAAGACCTGATGGGCCGCGTTTTCGGCAACGAGCCGTTCTTTGATCCAGTCAACAGTACTTTCTCCAAATGCCCCGTCAAGAATCCCATGGATCTTCTGAGCATTGCCCGCCAGCTCCGCGGCGCGCTCCTCACTCATGAAATCCGGCCAAGGAGCACCGACAACATACTTGAGAACCTGACCTAACGTCTTGGCAGTGAGGGGTGTTCCAGATTTCATCTGGGGTGTTCCTCCTTAGCGTTTTTTAATGAGGTTCGCCTCCTCTTATTGGGTACAAACCTATTTATATTATACACAAAAATTAATTTATGTCAAATTTTTTCGCAAATTTTTTTGGCAATTTTTTCTGATTTAAATTATAATTGAGGCTGTCAATTCTACGAAGTATAATGTTATCTATGCTTAAATCGCTAAATATTAAAAAAACAGTTCTTCGTGACACAGATCTACCTTTGATTTTTCGAATTCATATTGTATAATAATAACTGAACAGCAATATTTTTAAGGTTAAAGTTATGACAAAAAAAATACTCTCGGAACTTAAAAAAAATACGGCGGCAATCTTTGATAAATATGGCATCAAACGTGCCGGAGTTTTTGGTTCTTTCGCCCGCGGAGAGACAGGAGAGTCAAGCGATATTGATTTCTATGTTATCTATGGACCGGAAACTACTCTTTTTGATATTGGCGGATTATCCTATGAATTAGAAGAAAAACTCAAAACGAGAGTAGATTTAGCAGACGGGCAATGCTTAAAAAAAGAATTAAAGCCCTATATACTTAAAGATCTAGAGATTTTTTATGAGAAAAGATGATCGCCTGCATTTGCAGGATATTTTAGATTGCATCCAACAAATTAAAATCTATATCGAAAATCTATATTGGGAAGATTTTAAAACTGACAACAAGACGAAAGACGCGGCGTTAAGAAATCTATAGATTCTTGGTGAAGCTGCCACTAGATTGAGCAATGAATTTAGAGATGAATATGCTGAACTCGAGTTATACAAGGCGATCGGAATGAGAAATCAGTTGATCCATGGTTATGACAAAATCAAACTCCAAATAATCTGGAAGACAATTAAAAAAGATCTTCCCAAATTAGAAAAGCAGATCGAAAAAATACTCTAATTTTTTTAAGACAAGACTTACACAAGATCGCCACGGTCGACTGCGTCGGCCTCGCAATGACAGCTTGCGTGAGCCCTAATATAATATTTCTATGCTCAAATCGCTTAATCCTAAACAAAAAAAGCTGTTCTGCACAACCAAGGCCCTCTCTTAATCTTAGCCGGCGCCGGTTCAGGCAAGACCAGAGCTCTAACCCATCGGCTGGCCTATTTAGTCAAAGAACGCGGTATTAATCCCTTAAATATTCTCTGTATCCTCAATCCTAATCTCTTCCATGACTATATTATATCACTAATTTTTTGGATTTTGGATTTTGGATTTCGCCAATTATTCATATCGCAACACATCCAGGGCGTCAACCTTAGCCGCTCGTCTGGCGGGGTAAAATCCGGTAAAAAAGCCGACAAGAGTTGAAAAAATGAGCATTCCGGCCAAAAAGAGGGGAGAGAAATAAAAAATGGTCACTGGGTCGCCTCCAGCCCGAATCGCAAAATGATTGAGAATCGCATTGGCAATTATGCCGAAAATTATACCAATGATAATGCCTGCCATACCGCCAAAAATGCCAAAGATCACCGCCTCGGTCATAAACATTCGGTTGATGTCTTCTTTTTTCATCCCCAGAATCTTCATCAGGGCGACTTCCTTAATTCTCTCCAAAAGTGAGATGGTCAAAGTATTAAAGAGTCCCAGCCCGGCGACCACCAGGGCAATCAGGCCGAAGCTGGCTAAAATTATCTTGAAGATATTAAAAATCTGTTCAATTTGGGCGACTGTATCGCCAATATACTGCGTCCGGTAACCCATATTCTCAACCGCTTTTCTGGCATAAGAGGCGTCGCTCGGCTTAACTAATTCCGCTTTAAGCTGGGAGTAGTTTTTCACCCCTAATTTAGTCAGATTATGGTAATCGGTGTATATTTTGACGTTCGTTTCATCTTTAATGATGCCTGAAATCAAAAACTCTTGGTTCTCGGCTTTTCTGTCTTCAGCTTCTCCGGAGTAATCCTTGGGAATAAGAATATCGAGAGTAATCTTCTGCCCGAGGTATTTATTGGGGTCTCCTTCGCCTAAAAATTTGGCATAAGCAGTGTTAATGACCGCTTTATCCGGCTCGTCAATAATTTTGCCCCATTTTGGGCTAAACCCTGACCAATTGAGATACTGTTTGTCAGCGCCGATGATAGTGGCATCAATCTCGACATCAGTCTTCTTCCCTTTGCCGCCGATAGAAATGGACGGTTCAACGTTTTTTATCTCCTTAATGCTTTTTATCTTTTGGATCGCCTCGTTGTCTAGTTTGACTATTTGAGAGTTGCCGGTGCCGATGTCGATCAATTGAAAAGCGTTGCCGCCGGTTATTTCTCTGGAGACTAATCTCTCAAGCCCGAAGGCGAGCGAGACCAGAAAGACGATGGCCGAGATGCCGATGATGACTCCGGTTAAGGTTAAAAGAGTGCGCAGGCGATGCGTCATTAGGTTTCGGTAAGCTAATTTTAATAAAATCTTTTTATCCATAGTTTGTTATTGTCATTGCGAACCTACAGGGTGAAGCAATCTTGTCGTCTAGAGATTGCTTCGTCGCTTTGCTCCTCGCAATGACACTTTTGACTTTTGCCTTTTGCCTTTCGAATTTTGACTTTAATTGTGCGTATCGCGCACAATTTCCCCGTCCTTCATCTCAATCCTTCTCGTGCCCAGGGGCCAATAGTCCTGGTTATGGGTGACAAGGATAATCGTTCGTTTATGTTTTTTATTTAATCGCTCAAGAAATTTCATCAATAAATCTGAAGCATGGCTGTCAAGATTGCCCGTCGGCTCGTCAGCCAGAATAATCCAAGGATTGGTCACTATGGCCCTCGCTAAACTCGCTCTCTGCTGCTCGCCGCCGGAAAGTGAGGTGGGCTTTGGTTTAGCCAGATCTGCTATTTTGAGCTCTTCCATCACGTTTTGGGCGCAGGAAAGGGCATAGTCCTCGGCTTCACCCTCAATCAAAAGGGGGAAGGCAATATTTTCCAGGGTGTTTAAAGATTTAATCCAAAGCGGAAACTGGTGGATAAAACCCATTTTTTTGGAGCGGAAGATGCCTCTTTGGTCATCTGAAAGCTTAAATATCTCGGTATCGCGCACTTCAACTTCGCCGGCGGTCGGTTGGTCAATGCCGGCGATGATATTCAAGAGCGTCGTCTTGCCGCAGCCGGAAGGCCCGTAAATAACCACAAAATCAGTGGCCTTAATTTCTAAATCAATATCTCTTAAAGCCGTGAAGAGATGTTTGCCAGTGAAAAATTTCTTATGCAATTTTTCAATTCTGATGATTGTCTGGTGGTGGATAGGTTGATTTTTGTCCATAACCTTTTCTCCTGTCATTGCGAGGAGCCGAGGCGACGAAGCAATCTCTATTCCGACAATAAGATTGCTTCACCCTGCTGGTTCGCAATGACAATGTGCGTAAATTAACTCTAAAATAATGCCCTTGCTATTCTGAACGCAGTGAAGGATCCCACGAAAGATTCTTCGCTCCATCCAGAATGATGGGTGATTTTATTCATTTTATATTTCCAATTTCCAATTTCCTAACCAATTTCAATTCGGTCTACAGCCAACTCCCTATCCAGCCGAAGGTTTTCTTGAAAAATGACAAGAAGAGCTGAAAGAGCGAACGCGGAACTTCTCCGGAAACAACGGAATGGGCGGTGGAGGTGGTTAAATTGTCGGCTTTATCGCTGGATAATATCCTTAAAGTATAAGGTGATTGGGGTTTGAGCTCGGAGATAACCACTAGATGATGTTCGGCCAGCCCGCTATCTTTATTTGTTTTTTGGGTAAATGATGTTGCGGTGAGCCCTTCTTCGTATTCGATTTGGCCGGTGGCCGGCTCGTCAGTGTCCCAGGAAACGAGAATCTGGGCTTTATCTTGGGTGCCGACGCCGATATTCGAGGTCTCAATGGCGATATTTAAGATCTGGGGCGGCCGGGTATCATCTGCGGTCTTAACAATATATTCATTTGATTGAACCAAAGTGCCAAACTCATCCCGGCCCGAGACATAGACTGAATAGAGGGTATTGTCATTTAAACCGGCAATGGCCACGCGATGGTCGCGGACGAGGTCTGAAGCGCTAGTCTCGCTTAAAATTGTACCATCTTTGGGACGATGTTCCACTGTGGAAGAAGTGGGCACATTGGTCTTCCAGTAAATGGCCAAAGCCGGAGTCGGCCCTTTGGTCTCGAGCTGGTAGGAAAAATTAGAGATAGAGGGTAAGGGCTTAGTGGTAAAGAGATAATCATCGCTTCTAAATTCATTCGTATCGCCGTCAGAGCCGTTGATCCTAAAGTGATAGGTAGTGGAGTGGGAAAGATTCTCAAGAGTGACAGTGTGCTGGGTAGTATAAGACGCCGCCTGCGAAGAGCTTGTCGAACCATAATTAAAGTTCGTGCCGTACTGAATCGAGGTGGTGGCGCTGACCGAGGTCTCCCAAGCGATATCAGCGGTGGTTAATTTAATATTTGTTACCTGGACCTTGGCGACCGAGGGCAGATTGGCAGTTAAAAAATCATATTGGGGGGAGTAGGCCAGGGCCAAGTTATAATCGCGGTTGCTGTCATAAGATAAGACTTTGTAATAATATCTAGCCGCCCCTTTAAGTCCGGTAATGGTGATCGAATGGGAGGTGACCGCGTCTATCTGGCCCTTGGTCTCGCTCTTGGTTGGATCGGCCGAATTAAGATCAGCCTCGCTGGCGGCATATTTAACAAAACTTGAAGAGCCGCGGTTGGTTATCCAAGAGATAATAGCTTGCGAGGCCTTGACCGCGGCTGCTGGCTGGCCGACATAAGTGGGCGGGGTGAGGTAGTTGCCGGTAGGAGTTTTGGAGACGACGGCTGAAGCGGCTGAAGGATTACCCGCGTTATCCACCGACTTGATGCGGTAGTAATAAGTGATTAAGTTGGAGAGAAATGAATCAAGATAGGCCGTGTTGGGGGTGGTGCCGAGCGTAGAGAAGGCTGCGCCGTCAAGTGATCTTTCGACTAAATAGTGGTCAAAGGTGGCCGGATCTTGGCCGGCGCCGGCGAGCCATTTAAGGGTTAATTCCCAGATCGAGGCAGCGCGGTTGGAGGTGTCAGTTAAGCTTGGGTTGGCTGGCGCCGGCGGAGCAGTAGTGGCCACCGAGAAGTTGACGGTGGCGATATTGGCGGCATCTAAAGCGTAATTGCCTGCCTCGTCTTTGGCCACCAAATAAAAAGTATTATTGCCCTGCTGGGTGGCGTAAGCTCCCGGCCCGAGCGTGGTCGCGGCTGAACCGAGCCAATGCAGATTGCCTGTGGTTGGAGCTTGGTTGACTGTATAGCCGTAATCAGTAATGGCGTGGATGTGGACCGGCGCAATCCAAGTAAAGGTAAAGGAGTTGGTAGCGGATGATTCTGGGTCAGCGATCAAAGAAGTGGGCTTAGTCGGCGCCTCAACCGTGTAATAATAGCTCGTCTGCACATCAGTTGAATAATTGCCCGCATTATCCTTTGATCTGACTAAAAAGGCATTAGTGCCGGTTTGGTAAGCTTGGATGCCGGCCTTGGTCGTCTCCACTTGGGTAGCTGACCAATCTTCGCCATTGCCGCGTTTATATTGATAACCGGCAATTCCAGAACCGCCAGTATCTGTGGCCGCGGGCCAGTTGAAGGAGAAGTTATTAATGGAGGTATAACCCGAGGGCGTGGCCGCAATATAAGCCGGCGGGTTGGGAGCAGTTGAGTCATATTTGTAGGTGAAGTAGGTTTGGCTGGCAGCTAGATTGCCGGCGTTGTCTTTGGTCCGTATGCGGAAGTAATAGGTGGAGCCGGAAGACAAGGCGGCACTTGAGGTGTAATTGACCGGTGTCTGAAAAGCGCCAACAAGAGCTGGGTCTGCCGCCTCATTGGTGCCGAAATAAACCCAGTAGCCGGCCACGCCGCTTTGCGCATCAGTCGCCCCGTCCCATTCAAAATGAGGGCTTGGATAATTGTAGAAGTTGCCGGTGGTTATAGGTGTGGTTTTACCGGCATCGCTCCAGCCGTTAAATGTCGTTGGATTGGTGGGCGGAGTATTATCAATCACCCAGCCGGTGCTACCGGTCATAGTTGAGTTGGCGGTCAGATAAAAGCTTGCTCCACCGGTGGCATTAGAGCGATTCATTGAGACATAGTCAGCGACAACCATTCCCGAGGATTTAGAAAGCGTCCACTGCGTTGCGCCATCGTCAGAGTCAACGGTGATCAAATTCCCCGCCGTGCCGTTCAAGAAATTGCTCCCCGTCATCGTGTAGGTGGTGGATTTGGTGAACTTGACTGTCTTCGTCCCCGCACTCGCCATCGTCATATTGGCGAAGGTGAAGGCGTCG
>JAHJRZ010000058.1 GCA_018830605.1 Patescibacteria group bacterium
AATTAAGCCTGGCCAAATTTTAACGCCATTATGGTTTAACAATCCTTTCTTCTGGCTCTACAGTTCTTATTGGATAATTAAAACGATTAAAGCGCAAAAGATAGACCTGTTGCATGTCACGGTAAATATATTTTACCCGGAGCAATCATCGCCGGCCGGTTAACCAACAAGCCGGTTGTAGCCACCGTCAGGGACTTTAAATTTGGGTCTAGGATACTTTAGAGGGGTTTTTCTCTAAAGTTTTCCAGTAATAATTTGTAAATATTTCTTCGGTTGTTCCATCTAAATTGTGATTCTTTTAAGTGTAACAAAAACTTGTTTTTTCTGATTCCGTTAAATTTTAATAATCTTCTTTTAGTATAACTCCAAAAACTTTCAATTCCATTAACGTGATTCTTATCTCTGGCAAATTCATTCTCATGATGATGGATCCGGTAATGTTTGTAACCATTAAGTACCAGTCCGTCATAACTCTTCCAACCATCGGTGTAAATTGTTGATTCCTCAATTACTTTACCTTTAATTACAGGCATAAGTTCGCTTCTTTTACAGTTTCCAATAATCTGGGTAAATACCTTACCGTAACTTCAATCTCTCCCTGAATCTTATCAGATTGATTTTCTTCTATCTGATAAATCCTGACTCTGTAATATGAGACTTAACAAAATATTTATTTTTCATTGTCTAGATAATCTATCTTAGCAAATATTAGTTGCTAAAGTAATCTAGACCCTTTGATAATTCCCGAGGTTATTTTACTAGCTGTCACCCAGGAGGTCGGTTCCCGAATCGCTATCGTCACCCGTAAAGGATTAGGTAGTCTTATCCGCGAAAGATATGGCGTAGCAATCTCCATGCTGATTTTTATCTTGTATTTTATCACTAACCAAGGAGTGGTTCTCCAAAATGTCGCCGGATTAAAATCAGCTTTCCAGCTTTTCAATATGAACTGGCAATTGAGTCTTATCTTAAGCTGTACTGCCTTAATCTTCATCGTTGTTAAATTTAATTATAAAAAGCTGCAGAGAGTTTTTCTTTTTATGATTTTCTTTTATTTTGCCTATATTATCTCTGCCTGGCTTTCTCATCCAAACTGGAAGGAAGCAATTAATGAAAGCTTCGTTTTACCAAAAAAAATTAACTTAAATGACATTGGGTTTTGGTTCTCAAGAATTGCTGTTTTAGGAACAACAATAACTGTCTGGGGGCAGTTTTTTATTTCCAGTTTTATCATTGATAAAAACTTAACCCCATCCCATCTTAAGACGGAAAAAACTGAGATAGTTTTTGGATCAATTATCACCAGTCTTTTTTCTTGGATGATGGCAGTCGCCGTTACCTATACTTTATTTGCTAATAATATAAAAGTGTCGGACGGTTATTCGGCCGCCCTGGCCATGACTCCTTTGGCCGGCCCTCTTTCAACCCTTCTTTTTTCCTTTGGACTCTTAGGGGCTTCTATTTTTGGATTAACAATTGTTCCTTTAGCAACTGCCTATGTCTTCTCGGAGATGTTTGGATTTGAAGGCTAACTTGATGCCGACTTTAAAAAAAACCGGCTTTTTTATATCTTTTTTATTGTCCAGATTGTCATTGCTTTATTAATCACTCTATTACCCCAGACTTCGCTTTTCGGCTTGACTCTTTATGTGGATTTTTTAAACGGCGCCATGCTGCCAATAATTTTTTATTTTCTCGTCAGCTTTTCTGAAAATCAGGAGATTATGGGAAAATATACTTCCCGCGGTTTAACCAGCTGGTTTCTCCGCCTTTCCGCCATAATTATCACCATTGCCGTCGCCGCCACCTTCGCCGGCAAAATCTTCCGCCTCAGTTAAGTAAATTAAAAGCGAAGATACCAAAAAGCGCAGACGGGTAGTTTTACACTACACGTCAAGCTTTTGTAATAAAAATTTTCGGTATCGAGCTTTTTGTATATTTAGTCGAATTAGAATATGTTAAAATTATTTTATGGACAAAGCCAAAAAACTTATCTTAAATTTAAAGCTCTTTTTTTCCTACCGCGAGCTTCTTTTAAATCTTGCCCGCCGCGAAATCACCCAACGTTACAAACAATCGATTCTTGGTTATTTCTGGGTTATCTTGAATCCTTTATTTCAACTTTTGGTTTTAAGCTTTGTTTTCTCTACTATTTTTCGTGTCTCTTCTTTTTCTGTTCCTTATATTGTCTTTCTGATGGTCGGTCTTTTACCTTGGAATTTTTTTTCGTCGAGTCTTTCTTCGGCCTCAAATGCTCTGGTGGGAAATTCTTCATTGATAACCAAAATTTATTTTCCCAGAGAAATCTTAGTCTATGGAACCATTCTGGCGAAAATCGTTGATTTTCTTTATTCTTGTTTAGTTTTGATCCCATTCTTTCTTTATTTTCACATTATTTTAAACTGGCAAGTTCTTTGGGTGATCCCTATATTTATTATCCAACTAATCTTTACTGCCGCTTTATCACTTTTGATCTCATCATTTAATCTCTTTTACCGTGATATTCAATATCTTTTAAACTTAATTATTTCTTTATGGTTTTATCTTACTCCGGTACTTTACCCGGTTGAACAGTTTCCGGAAAAGTATCGATTTATTTTTAGCCTTAATCCGATGTCAGTCATTATTAATGCTTACCGCCAGACGGTGTTGGGCGGTGGTCCACCTAATTTAAACAGCCTTGGCATCGCCGCTTTAACATCAATAATTTTTTTTCTCGTCGCTTATTTAATATTTAAAAAATCAGAAGGCCAGTTCGCTGATTACGTGTAAATCCTATGATTATCATCAAATCCGAAAACTTAAGTAAAATCTATAGTCTTCAAAAACAGAGGACCTTTAAAGAGTTTTTGCCGGCCTTATTTTCCGGCCAACCAACTAAACACGCTTTTCATGCTTTATCTCATCTAAACTTTGAAGTGAATAGGGAAGAGTCTTTGGGAATTTTGGGAAGAAACGGTTCGGGTAAATCGACTCTTTTGAAAATAATTGCCGGCGTTACCAAGCCATCTGATGGTCGGATTACTGTCAATGGTCAAGTCGCACCCTTGATCGAGCTTGGCGCCGGTTTTCATCCGGAGCTCACCGGCCGGGAAAATGTCTATCTCAACGGCTCAATTTTGGGAATTAAGAAAAAAGAAATGGATCGACTTTATAAAAGCATTGTTAATTTTGCCGAACTTCATGCTTTTATGGATCAGCCTGTCAAACATTATTCATCTGGTATGTATATGCGTCTCGCCTTTTCCGTCGCCGTTGCCGAAAAACCGGAGATCCTACTGGTCGACGAAATCCTGGCCGTCGGCGATACTAAGTTCCAGGAAAAATGCCTCAATCGAATCAAAGAATTTCAGATTCAAGGATCCACGTTGGTTTTAGTCACTCACTCTCCAGGACAAATAGAACAATACTGCCAAAAAGTCTTAATCTTAGATAAAAGCAAACAAATCTTTTTTGGTGATGCTAAAGAGGGAGTAGAGAAGTACCAAACTATTTTAAGCTCGCCTTTATAAATCCTGACACATTTCTCAATCTTTCAATGACAAATTGCCAATCAAACTTAAACTTATCAGGGTGTTTAAAAAACAGTCTCCACCAATTTATCATATCCTGACGAGTCTTGAAATTACCCATCGTCTTAGTCGTTGTCATATGATTATGAAGAACTTCAACATCGGCAATACCCATTTTATATCCAGCTTTTTTAAATCTGAGAAAAAAATCCACGTCTTCAAGGTAGGCAAAAAAACTCTCATCAAACCCGTTTAATTTCCTAAAAACTTTTGTCTTTACTAACAAACACGCCGCCGTTAGTCCATCAATTTCTTCTGACTTTATGAACTTTATAACTTTATGAACTTTATAACTTTTTATTAATTCAACTTTTCCATACGGCAAAACTTTGTAACCATAATTCTCCACCCTTCCATTTTGGTTAACTAAAATAGGGGATAGAGCATCAAGTTTTTTATTCTCTGCGTATATGTACAGTTGATTAATCAACTGATCATTCTCAAATTCTATATCATCATTCAAAATCAACATCCACTTCGTTTTTATATTTTTTGCTCCTTTATTAACTCCTCCGGCAAATCCAAGATTTTTTTTCTTATTATCAACAACAACGACTGCATAAGGTTTATCTTTAAAGTAATTAAGTAAATATTTTAATCCTTTGACATTACTAAGAGTAGGAATAATTACTGTTAAATTCGTTTTCATTACTTTATTTTACAGGAAAAGACCAAGACTGATATATGTTAAAATAAGAAAATGAAAACCTGCCTGCCCGCCTAACGGCGGGTAAACCGGCAGGCAGGTCGGGATTGATGTGTCAATGCTTGTTTACCAGGGAAGCGGCTGCCTAAAATGATCCCTTGACAAATTTTATGTACATAAACTATAATTCTTATAGTGATAGATTTCTATCATCAAAAGATTTATGGATTTTCAAACATTCAGATTAAAAACCAAAGACTATCCTGTATTTAAATATGTCGACTTACTCAAATGGTTTCCTAACGATAACGAACAGACAATTAAACAAAATCTTAAATCTTGGGTAAAAAAAGAATTGTTGGAAAGAATTATGAAAGGAATCTATAAGCTTAAGGAGACTACGATTAAAGACGAGTTTTTACTTGCCTCATATCTTGATGAGAACTCTTATATCAGTCTTGAATCAGCTCTATCTTTTTATGGAATGATCCCGGAGTACCCTTATTCAATAACATCAGTCACTACAAAAAAGACAAAAAAAATAAAGACAAATTATGGAATTTTTTCTTACCGAAAAATAAAAACCGATTTATTTTTCGGGTTCAAACTAATTACCGGTGATAATTATTTATATCGATTGGCAACGCCGGAAAAAGCTCTTTTTGATTTTATTTATCTTAACCAGAGAGAGATAAAAAGTCCTGATTATTTTAAGGAAATGAGATTGTTTTTGCCAGATAATATTTCTTGGAAAAAGTTATCATCTTTGTTTCTTC
>JAHJRZ010000059.1 GCA_018830605.1 Patescibacteria group bacterium
TAAATTTCAAATCAACTCCCCCTCCAACCAACTCAACCGACTTCCCTTTTTTAAAGAACGATAAGAGCTTATTTAAATTTTGCGTATTCTTTTTCCAATCTTGCAGGCAGGCATCATAAACAAAGTTTTCGTAATCCTCGAGTGACATTTCTGCTTCCTGAGCGAGCGCCACGCAAGGAAAAGCAACCGTGCACCTCCTGATTTTATCTTTCTGATTGACAATAAAATTGGAAATCGGCTGGGTAATCTTGCGACGTAGGGCGATTTTTTTTGAGGCACATCCAGAAAGCTCACGCGTATTGAAGTAAGTATTAATGCCGATATACTTTTGCGCATGCTTAATAATATAGTCAAAATGATCAGGGTATTTTTCCAGCTGATGTCTCGCGGCATTTTGATAAAAAAACGGATTTAAGCCGGGCAGATTAATAATTGGAATGGGATAAGCGCCCCGCAAAAGAATTTTTTTATAAAGGGCGACTATAAAATCACTTGCTTCAGTTGAGCCGGCGATGACCACATTTTCTTTGGGTTTGACAAATAAAGAATAATCAATAACGAGCGCGGCTAATTTTTTTGTTCTTAAATCTTGAGGCATAAAGAAATAATGGATGAAGCAATTACTACTAAATAGATTAAACTAATTATCAATAAATTGCAAAAAATTTAAACTCTGAATCATATAAAAACCTCACTTTTCAGGCAATTGCCAGATTTTTAATGTTTTTTAACCTGATAAATTTTTTAAAAATAAAAAAATGGTCAAAGCCATTTTTTAGAATCGGGCCCGAAGGGAATTGAACCCTCGATCTCAAGCTTGACAAGCTTGCATGTTAACCACTACACCACGGGCCCATACTAGTTGACAGTAAACAGTTAACAGATAACAGTAAAATAATATCAGTTTTTGTCATTAAAATCAACTCCGTCTATCTGATGATAGCCGAGATAAATCTTGATTTAATAATCAATCTATGTTATTTTTAGCTTGCGGCACTGCTCCGCCATCCCGAAGAAAGGTTGATAGAAACAGCCGAACTACACATCACAGGAGACTACGAACCAAAATGAAGCAGACACCACAGCAAAGATCACACCAGACTCGGACAACGAGAGGAACAACAGCTACACGAACTAACCCCCCAACCGAAACACAGCCGAATTCAAACCGACTCAAGGTCGGAAGCCAATCGGACCCGCATAAGGTGGCGGGTTCGATCGCCGCTTGCATCAAGGAGCACGGGAGGGCTGTTCTGACGATGATTGGCGCTGGTGCGCTCAACCAAATGGTGAAAGCGGGCATCATTGCCCAGGGCTATCTTGCCCCCGAGGGCTACAGCTTATGGTACCGCCACGCCTTCACCAACCTTAATGTTGATGGTGCAGAACGCACCGCCATCCGCATCACCGTCATTGGCATCAAACAGTCCTAGTCCGTAGCGGCCACAAAACTCACCCTTTTGTGGCCGCATTTTATTTTAGAGACTTTAAATTGCCACCCGAATTTCTAAAGTCGGAGGATTATTTAGAACAACATCATCAAAAGATGCTTGCTTTTTGAGATTTATATTTATCCTTAGAGAATTCTCGCCGTTTTGCGCCCAGCTGATATTCTTAATAATACTGCCATTAACAATCAACGGATTCTCGCCGGCATAAGAAGGCCCGCCCGCATCAAGATCAAAATTTTTGGTATCGCTTAAAATTATGGTAATGGTGCTGTTGGAAATACTGGCGCCGTATTTAGGAAAATTGCTTGTTCCAGATATAGATTTGAGAAAAATATTAGCGCTTTCGTAAGCCGACCCTTTTGACATTGAAATATTTTTTAAAAGATAACTGCCGCCCAAACTGCCTCCATTTTTAGGCGACAAATTAAACGAAGCGCCTAAATTCTTTGCACTCGCGCTCTCACTGCTGCCGCCGGCTCCAGTTCCTGACGCTGATTTCGGGGTAGAGACCGCGGCCACCTCCCCTTTGGTGCCAACTTGGGTCGTGGGACTTTTATTTGAATCTTTTAAAAGAGTAAAATAAGCCAGAAGCCCTAATGCGCCGATCATCATGATCCAGACCAAATTCTGTTTTAACCCTCCTCCTTTTTTTGCCGCCATATTATAACAATTAATTATTGTGCTGGAACAGGCGTCTCGGTGGCTGCGGGTGAGGCGCTGGCTGCTTCTTCTTCAGCCGGCTGGCTCTCCTCGACTACCTTGCGGCCGATAAGGCGCAACGTCCACATCTTCTTCTCGTTATCCTTGAGCCAATCTTCAAAGGTCGAATTAATACTTCCTTTTTTATCTTCAACTTTAATGATATGAAAACCATACTGGGTCTCTACCAAATCAGAGATCTCACCCGGATTTAAACTAAAAGCGGCGGTCTCAAACTCAACCACATTCTGTCCTTTAGAAAAAAATGGCAGCTCGCCCCCTTGCCCTTGCGAGGCCTCATCTTCAGAATGCTGCTTGGCTAACTCCAAAAAATCAGCCCCGTTTTTGATTTGATTAAGGATATCAGTCGCTTTAGCTTGCGCCGCGGCTTTGACCTCGGCTGGCGCATCCGGCGCTGATTTTATCAAGATATGCCTTGCCTTAACTTGCATCTGCAAATCTTTTTCAAACTTGTCCCTTAATTTTTCCTGCAGTAATTGCGCTTGGATTAGATGTTTAAAACTCTTGACATCAAGACCGTATAGATCATTCAAAATCTGTTTAACTTTATCTTCTCCGCCGTTCTCATCAGCAATCTTATTATACTGCTCGTCAACTTCTTTAGTGCTGATGCTAACGCCATTATCGCGAGAGAGCTTAGTAAGTACTTTTTCCTGAATTAACCTGTCAACCACTTGTTTTTCAATTAATGAGCTGTCAGGCATCTGCTCGGGCGCCGTCTTTTGGTAAAAATAATTAATATAGCCGACCTCTTTGGACAAATCATCCATGGTAATCAAGCTATTGCCGACGACCGCTGCCGGATAAGGGAAGATCTTCTCCATCACCTTGGCAAACTTATTCTCCCAGCGCGATTTATAAATTCCCACTCCAGCCACAATGATACAAACCCAATAAGCAAAAGCAATGACCGAAATAGTAATAACTCCAATTTTAAACCAATCCATTTTTTTGCTCTTTAAGGGAAGCTTTAATCCTAATTTTGGCAGCTCAACTGAAGATTCTTCTTGTTTCATTTTATCTCCTTTACCCTGTTAAATGCTGGCACCGCCAGCAATTCGCCGCGGCGAATTATTTAACAGGGTTAATCTTATTTACTATTTATTTTATCATATCACCACCTGATAGTCAAAACAATAATCAGAGTAGCAATAATAGAAATCAAGAGATACTCAATGATTTTTTTGCCGGTCAGCTCCCCGCGCAACTTCAAATCAAGAGCTCCTAAATAAAAATATAAAAGGACGACCATTAAAAGGCTCTTAGGCACCGGGTCGATATTCCAAAAAGACATCATCAAAAATGATTCTAAGAGAATAAGGGCAAAAAGGCTTGAGAATAAAGAAACGATTCTCCCCTCCTTGCTTCTTGCCCAAAGAACATAGTAAAAAATTAGGTAAGCGCCCAAAGTGATTAAAATCATCAAGAACCAGATGGGGAAATTTTTTAAAAAAAGCAAATTCTGCACCAATAAAAAATAAAGAAAAGCGGTCAGAAAAGAAATCAAGTCCAGCCAATAGTAAGTGACCACAACTGAATACTCTTTGGGCAGGGGAATCTTCATTCGAGAGAGAAAAAGGTAAAAACAGAGTGACGAAAGGATAATTACCAGATGAATAAAGATAGAGCTGGCTTCAAAAAAAATAAAGGCATCAAGAGAAAACAAAAGAATCAAAGGCAAAATTATTTTGATCAGAGATTCGCGGGAGATAATTGATTTTTTCTCAACCCAAGCAAAGAGGCCAAAAAAAAGAAGAAACGAAAAAACAACTAAAAGATAAAAAGAAAAAAGGCGATAAAAAGTAAACTCAAAAATGACAAAAAGCAGAACTGCAGAGATGATTGATTTTATTGGACGAGAAAGGGCAAAGCCCCTTCGAGAGAGCTTAAAGCTCATATTTCCTTAAAATTATCCCCCAAAAGAATGACGATCTCAGCCCCAGAAGAAGGAGAATTATTATCAAGGAGTATTTTAGCATCTTTGAAACGATTTTTCAACAACTCGAACGTATAGGGCTTGTTGCCCTTGGAATAATCAGTAATAGTAGTCTCTTTGTAATCCCCGGACGGAAGAAGAACTATTGAAGTCACATTATAGCCAAATTCTTTGAGCCGCGCTTCAACTTGTTTGGCTTCGGCTGATTTTTTAGCCGGGTATTGAATCTCAATTCTTGTCTTTTCCTTTAAGATATACGGCTCCATAAAGATGCTGTGGGCTAAAGCTTGAATCTCTTTATAATTATAGGTGCCCAGCCGCGGCAGTAAGATATAGGCGCCATTCATATTATTATTATCTTTTAATAACCCTTCAGCTGAATTATCAAGCACACGATGGGCGATTTCTTGCGTGTTAACATCTTTCATTAATTGCATAAAACGTTCCATCTCCCAAAGCTGCATATCAGTGCGGAAGTGGTCACCCACAATATTCATCATCGCTGATAATTTGGCAGGATTGGCCATTATTCCAACCGAGAGAGCTTTTTCTTTTAATGATTGAAGAATAATCTGCTGGCGCCGGGCTCGGTCAAAATCAGAAGTGGTATAACGTGAACGGGCATATTTTAAGGCCTGCGCCCCATCCATATGCTGCTCTCCCTCTCTGACCCTATAAGTTATATTTTTTCCTGTCCTATCATCTGGATA
>JAHJRZ010000060.1 GCA_018830605.1 Patescibacteria group bacterium
AATCTGCTGGCGCCGGGCTCGGTCAAAATCAGAAGTGGTATAACGTGAACGGGCATATTTTAAGGCCTGCGCCCCATCCATATGCTGCTCTCCCTCTCTGACCCTATAAGTTATATTTTTTCCTGTCCTATCATCTGGATAATAAGGATCAACAATATCCTTCTCCACCTTAATCTCAATCCCGCCGACCTGATCAACTAATTTTTTAAATCCTTCAAAATCCATCCGCGCATAATAATGGATGGGAAGGTCAAGAATTTGCGAGACTATTTGTTTGCTGACTGTCGGACCGTCGCCAAACTTCTTTTTATTCTGTTCGCCGTAAGAGTGGACCGCATTTATCTTGGACTCGCCATTGCCCGGAATCTTGACCCAAAGATCGCGCGGGATAGAGAGCATGGCGACTGTTTTATTGATAGGGTCGACGCTCACCACCATCATCGTATCCGTCAAGTCAGCGCCGTCGTGCCCCGGACCGCCAATGCCTAAAAGTAGAATATTAATTCTGCCATCGCCCTCGCCCTGCAATTTTTTTACTTCATCCTGGCCGAATTTAAAAAACGGAGAACCGCCGCTATTATTGGCTGTAATTATTCTTTTCGCGACCGCGTAAGCTTGATATCCAAAATACGAAAGCACGGCTAAAATAATAACTGTAATTATCCACAACCACCATTTCCGCTTTTTTTTAGGCTTGATTTGTTCAGGGATTTCTTCTTTTTCGTCAATCTCACTTTCAGCAATTCTCGCCTCGGTTGAAGGTTTATTCTCCACCACTTTAAACGGCTTATCCGAAGGGATTATCTTTTTTTGGTCGTCTTGCTCCATATTCGAAATTAAATAACACCTAATAAAATCAAGGTCTTAATATTAACACATTATATCACAAAATCAAAAGACAGCTAAAAGTTAAAAGTAAAAACTAAAAATTAGCTTAGAGCTTGTTATTGCAATAAACAATGATATAATAAAATCAACGCCCATGGAAAGGATGAGGTCAATGGCACCCCAAGAGGAGTCCGGGAATGACATGGATCTAGTCAGACGAATGGCCCAACGCGCAACTGACAGGATGAGACTAGCAGGCGATATGTCCATGCTCGTTGGTATCGACATGGCGAATATCCCTGCCGAAACTGTCCTTAACCGGATGTTCGATCGCCTTATGGATACACTAAGAGAAGGGATTCCTGACATTGGACTAGTCCCGCGTCGCAAACGAAATCCAAAGGTGACCGAACTCGCCCGGAAGATCTTTCAGCGTCGCTTCAACATCGAACCAGAGCCGTCCGATCTAGTACTGATTTGGATCGAAGCGAACATTGTTAAGATACTCAATAACACTAACACTGAGCTACGGCAGCTGAAGCGAGACTACAATCCCCTACCCCTGACACACAAGAGATCGCAAGAACTGCTGGTAATCCTCGACAGAGTCGAGGCGCGAAGAGCATCCTCGGCCACCTAACTACAAGTCTGCATCATTTTGGGAAGACTCCCACCCCCAAATTGATGCAGGCTATTTTATTTTATTTTTTAGGACTCGTAATATTGGGCGCTTTGTCGTAAAAAGGCTTGGCGAGAATACCTTTTTTAATCTTCCCTTTTTTGAATAAATCAAAACCGACCTTTAAAATATCTTTAATTTCTTTCTCTCCGTCCTTGACGCCGACGACTGGAATCCCAAGCCCAAAAGACAGGGCGTTGGCCGTGGCCACGCCGACTCTAGTGCTCGTAAATGAGCCCGGGCCGATATTGACAACAACTAAACCTAAATTTTCGGTTTTGACTTTATTTTGTTTTAACAATTTATCAATCGCCGGCAACAATTCCTCGGATTGATGCGTCCTCGCCCGCCACACTTTTTTACCTGTAATCTTTGCACCTCCGCACTTACACCTACGAGGTGTAATACCCGAGGTGTAAGAGTATCCCCCCAATAAAATAGCGGTCTTCTCCGGATCGCAAGTCGAGATAGCTAAAATTTTATTTTTTTTCATTTTTTGAAAGTTATTTTTCGCCTGTTTTCATCAATATGCTCAAAAGTAATCCAAATTGTATTTTTGGGTAATAATTTTTTGGCCCTCTCCGGCCATTCAATGACCGAAATTATTTTATCTTTGCCTAAATAATCAGTCGCGCCAATTCCCTCTAAATCTCTTTCATTATTCAAACGGTATAAATCAAAATGGGCAAGTTGCAACCCTTTTTTTGACTTGTGAAGATTAAGAATAACAAAAGTTGGGCTGGTAATATTTTCTTTAACGTCTAAACCTTTTGCAAGCCCTTGCACAAAAGTCGTCTTGCCTGAACCCAAATCACCTTTTAACGCCAAAACCTCCCCACCTTTTATTTTTTTGCTAAATTTTTTAGCAAGTTCTTTCGTTTCTCTGCTCGAATTTGTAATTATTTGCTTTTTCATAAAGCTCTAACCATATAAAAACCTTAATTTTCTGGCAATTGCCAGATTTTTCAGGTTTTTTAACCCGTAAATGAAATTCTGCTTTTTATTTCTTATAAATCTTAGCAAAAATCTGTAAAGAAACAAGCGAGAGAAGGCCAAAGATAATCAGGATAATCCCCGGGATATTAACTTTTTTACCTAACTCAATTACTTCCGGCTGGGCAAAGCTTCGATAATCAGCCCCGATTGCTTGGGCTTTTTCAATTCCCAAGACTTGACTGACAATCAACGGCTCACTCTTCGACTCAACCGCTTTCTTGTAAATTTTAATGTCTTTTTTTGACCTCGGCAAAAGGCGCAACCCCGCTTTTGTTTTAGAAAGAACTCCTATAATCACCACCCAGTCACCTTTCTTCAATCCTAATTTCTTAATCCCTGTTGCCGGATAAAAATAGACTCGCAATTTTCCGGTGCCGTCATCAATCCAAATAGTGCTTCCAGAAATCTTAACTACTTTTCCTGAAACTTTTACAAGCTGACCAATGAAATTTTCTAACTCAATTATTATTTTTTTAACTGGTTCTGGCGGCGGATCACGACCGATAATAACGATATCCTCGGGGCTGTAAACTTTAATCTGATACTCCCCCGATGAAATTGAAATCTTGCCCTTGATAATTACTCGATCGCCAATCCTCAAAAATGGCCAAAGAGCTTTGTCAAAATAAATCTTTATTCCTCCGCTTTTATCTTGGATATACATCACTCTTTTACCGAACAATCCCGGCAGAGCAATCACAACACCTGAAACCTTAACCCAGGAATTCTTGATCTTTTTTTTGGCTTCCCCAGTCGGCAAAATGGGCAGATTTTGAACTTCTTCTTGTTTTGTGGTAAAAATATTTGCTGAACCCGGGGTCACGGTCGCACTAAAAAGCCAATTATTATTTATATTACGCGACCACGACATATCGTAATCGGCTTTTGTATATTGTTCAGAAGAAGAAACTAAAATATTATCCGGCCAAAAAAGACGAGCCGAATCGCCATCATCATTTAGGGAAATTTTAGTCTCTTTTTTATAAAAAACAAGATACGAGTTGGCCTTGATGATTTTTCCTACTGGAATAAAAAAAGGAGAACTGCCGGCCTCGCCATCATCCAGAATCCAACCAGATAAATCTACATCTTCATTTGAAGCATTATAGAGCTCAATAAATTCGTTATCCGTTCCGGCTGAAGGATGAGGGAAAAGTTCATTGACGATAATATTTTTAGAATAATTTTTTTTCGTAAGTATTATAATAATGTTAGAATCTAAATAACCTCCTTCCAAATTTACAACTCTAATTTTAATTTTGTATTGAACCCCTGAAACGAGATTCTCTATTTTACCATTTGTAATTTTTGAGTTCTCGATTGATTGAATCGGAGCGACACAATCATCATCTGAAACACAGATAAGATACTTTTTAAAATTTATGTCTAAATTTTCAGTCCAAATTAACTCAACCGACTCCTCTGTCACATTGCTATAAGACAAATCCGTCTTTGACGGCAGACCAACCCCAGGAGTCGGCAGACTCTGATCAACAAAATTATTGCCGCCAGCCGGCGCCCGCTCTAAAGAATGACCTTCAGCCACATTCGGCAAGTCGAGACCTCCGCTACCATAACTCAATTCATCAATAGGAGTTTTTGATTGATCCTTCAGGGATACTTTATCCTTATCATTATTAAGACCACTGCCAATATAAGATTTTAGTTCAATCTTAACCGTCTCGGCCGGCAAAGACCAATAAGACCAAGTAGAAGCATCCGGAGTAATAATTGCAAAACCCAATGGCTCGATAATGTAATCATCATTAATTATTTTATCCGTTAACGAGTCACCAATAGACCATCCTTTTAGATTAAAAGAAACATTGGTTGGATTATAAATCTCGACCCACTCATTCGTCGTCTCTTTGCCCTTGTCAGACGCCACATTATAATAAACCTCATTGATAACTAAATGATCTGTTGCCGCAGAGGCTTTTTGATTCTGCAGAAAAAAAGAGAACAAAATTGATAAACCCAAAACAATACTTAAACTAATTTTTAAGCATTTTCTCATTTGTTTTATTATAACAAACAATCAGAGGATAAGCATCGCGTCGCCAAAAGAATAAAAGCGATATTTCTTTTTGGTGGCTTGTTTGTATGCTTCGAGGAGGATTTTTATGCCGCTGTCATTGCGAGAAACCGCATTTTTTTTGTCATTGCGATGAGCCGCGGCGACGAAGCAATCTCTACGACGTGAGATTGCCGCGCTCCCTGCCAGTCGCTCGCAATGACATTTATCCTCAATAAAAGCGCTCGCAAGCAGTAGCGGAGTAGAGTGGGGGAGATGAAAATTAGTGATTAAGGCATCAACAAATTTAAATTTATAGCCAGGGGTAATGAATATTTTTGTCTCGCCGCTCTGCGTCTTTAAATAATAATTAGGTTTATTAGTAGGATATGGGGGAGTGATGGCGCAAGATTCTAATACTCGCGTCGTTGTCGTGCCCACAGCAATAATGCGACGGCCGTCGCTTTTTGCACGGTTTAATATATCAGCTGTATATTTGCTTAAATTAAACCATTCAGCGTGCATCTGGTGATCTTCGATCCGCTCTGCCCTAATCGGCATAAAGGTCCCCAACCCAATATGCAAGGTGATAAAAACAAATCTCACCCCCCGTTTTTTAAGACGATTAATTAATTTTTGTGTGAAGTGGAATCCGGCAGTCGGGGCCGCCACGCTCCCCTTTTTTTGAGCAAAAACCGTTTGGTAATATTTATTTTCTTGAAAAAGCTTGCGGAGATTACTGTTCGAGTGAGTCCGAGCGGAAGCGAGGACGAATCGAGAACTATTGTCATTTTTAGTTCTCGACTCGCCGCGGCTCGCTCGAACAATATAGGGCGGAGTCGGCACTTCGCCGATCTTTTCAATGATACTCCAAAATGCGCGATCGCGCTGATTGAAGTATATAACTTTCTGACCATTCTTGTCGACAATTCTACCTTGCAAATCTGACCCCGAGAAACTTACAAGGGTCCGTCCCTTGCAACGGGTTAAGCAGAACCATTTTGAGTCATCTTTACTCAAATTTTTGAGCAAAAAAATTTCTTTCCCTTGATTAGTAATTAGTCGAGCCGGAATCACCTTAGTGTCATTCAGAACGACTACATCCCCTTTTCTAAGATATTTGCCGATATTATAAAAATGATCGTGAATAAAACTGTCAGGCTGAACTTGTTTCAGCATCTTATTACTCACCTTTGCCCAACAGGATCCCGAAACAAGTTCGGGATGACAACTCGCTCTCTTTAAAACCAAAAGCCGAGAGCGGTCCCTCGGTTTTATCGACTCTTGAGCAATCAGTTCTTTCGGTAGATTATAGCCAAACGTTTTAGTCAGCATAAATCAAAAATCTGCCCCTCCTCCTTTTTTTAAATCATCATGGCTAACAGAGTTGTTATCTTCCCCGCCCAAACCCGCTTCAATGCCTTCGACTTTGGGCGGGGTTGTGGCGGGTCCGCCCGCCTGCAACCCGCCCAAACTATTTGATTGTTGGCGGGTAGCATCTGCGGGCAGGTCTAATTGTTCCTCGGAGCTATTGGCGGATTTTTTTATCTCCGGTTTTGGCTCTTCTTTCTTATCATTTTCTCTCCGACTAGCAATTGATTCCCCAATCTCTCTAGCCTCCCTTTTTTCTTCTTTAAGAAGTGATTTTTGATGTAAATCAACTATCATTCTTGAGATACCATAAGGATCAGGCATAGATTTGAATTCAAAATTTCTGGCAGTACCCGCCGTTTGAACAAAAACCGTACCAAAGTGAAAAAAAGTGGGCAAAATCCCCCTGACTTCAGCATTGACATCTTCAATATCGGTCAAGTTGGCTTCGGCAACATCGCGGGAAAAAAGAACATTTTGGGCGATATCAACAATGCGAGAATCCGTCACAATCATAATATCCAAGTAATAATCAATCCAGGCAGCTAAAAAAAAGCCCAAAACAAAAAGAAGATAAGTGCCTGAGAGCATAATCATTACTTTCTGCCCGGTTGGGTCAAGCTCCACAACTCCTCTCGCGGAGACTACCCAATAAACCAAAAAAGGCAGAACCGTCATAAAAAAAGCGAAAAGAAACATACCCAAAAAACTCAAAGGGTGGCGCCGGGTAAAAAAAATGACTTTTTCTCCCTTTTCTTGGCCTGGAAAAAACAATCTTTTTTTATTCCTCATCTTAAAAAAATAGTAGCGTATAAAATGTTCCGATGATAATTACTAAACTAATCAAGCTGTAAACAATCATCATCAAATTGGTGGCGTCTCCGGTGTAGCCGTACTCGCGACAATGGTAAAAAGCCGCTATCGAAAAAATAAAAAAAACGACCAGAAAAGCGATATAACCTAAAATTATCCAAAGCATAATCCTATCCTATCATTCGCGTCTCTTTTCATCAAGAGAATAGATACAGCCGCAATAATTCTGCTCAAATAATTTATTTATTTTTGAGAGATGGCGCGAAGCGAGATAACCCTTGCGGAAGTCACGAAAATAAAAATCAACCCCTGCCTTAGAACCTACCTCTGAACCGATCTGCCAAAGAAGCGACTGATCTTGGTAGGGGCTGACAAGAAGGGTGGTCGTAAAATAATTAAATTTTTTCTTTTTGGCAAGTTGGGCAGTCTCCCTTAAACGCAGAGCAAAACAGACCGCGCATCTTCTTTTTTTATCTTTTTCAATTTGACGATGATGTTCGCGTTCATAATTTAGAAGCGCCTCAAAATAATCTTTAACATCATATCCAGGCACAATAATTCTTTTTTTTATAATTTTAGCCCACTTCTTCATACTTTTTAATCTCCGCCGATATTCTTTAACTCCATGAATATTAGGATTATAAAAAAAACCTGTAATATTGAAACCATCATCAATCAGGGCTTTATAGACATAAGTCGAGCAGGGACCGCAGCAAGAATGGACGAGAATTTTTTTCTTCATAAATCTAAGTGTTCATAAGCTCTTTTAGTCAATACCCTTCCCCTTGGCGTGCGGTCAAGAAAACCTATTTGCATTAAATATGGCTCAATAACATCTTCAATTGTATCTTTGTCTTCACGCGAAGCAGAAGAGAGAGCCTCGAGCCCAACCGGTCCGCCGCTGAATTTTGAGGCAATAGCGATTAAAATCTCGCGATCAACTTCATCTAAGCCCAGCTCGTCAATCTCAAGAAGCTTCAAACCGTTCTTAGCCGTCTCAAGATCAATCTTCCCTTCAGCTTCGACCAAAGCAAAATCACGAACTCTTTTTAAAAGACGGTTGGCAATGCGCGGGGTTCGCCGGCTTCTTTGGCTAAGTTCGTAAGATGCTCTTTTATCTATCTTAATTTTGAGAATTTTGGCGCTGCGTCTAATAATCATATCTATCTCCTCTTCGCTGTAAAATCTTAAACGTTCTATCACCCCAAATCTATCTCGAAGCGGAGATGATAAAGAAGCGACTTTAGTCGTCGCCCCAATCAAAGTGAATCTGGGCAGATCAAGACGCAAGATTCTCGCTCCTGTCCCTTTACCAATAATAATATCGAGCTTAAACTCCTCCATTGCCGGATAAAGAACCTCTTCAATTAATTTATTCAAGCGGTGAATCTCGTCAATAAATAGAATATCGCCTTCAGTCAAATTAGTTAAGATTGAAGCTAAATCTCCCGCTCGCTCGATCGCCGGGCCAGAGGTCGTTCGGATCGAGACCCTCATCTCGCAAGCGATTACATTAGCCAGAGTGGTCTTGCCGATCCCCGGCGGGCCAGACAAAAGAATGTGATCAACTGGTTCCCCTCTTTTTTTGGCCGCGGAAATTAGAATTTCGAGATTTTTTTTAACCTTTTTCTGCCCTAAAAACTCATCCCATTTACGGGGCCGGAGAGTATTGTCAATCACAATCTCTTCAGTATCTGACGATAATTCAGGAGATATAATTTTTTCTTTGGTTTCAGCCATATTATTTTACCTGCCGAGGTTCTTCAATGCTTCTTTGACTCTTTCTTTAGGTTCTGTGATGTTTCTCGGTACCATTCTTAAAGCCGCTTGGGCTTCGATCTGGTTGTAGCCGAGCCCGACTAATGCTTCCAAAACCTGCCTTGAAGGAGTCGAAGCAATAGGTCTCATCCCCTCATACTCATCCTGCCCCTCGATTTTTTCAGCTAATTCACGGCAGATCTTAGCCGCAGCGCGGGCTCCGATCCCCTTGGCTGTCGCGATCGTGGCCTCGTCTTGATAAACAATCAGCCGCTTTAATTCTTTGCCCTCAAAAGAAGACAAAAGGGTTAAAGCCGCTTTAGGCCCAACTCCAGAGACATGAAGCATCATTTCAAACATCTCAAGATCAGCATAACTTTTAAAGCCATAAAGCTCATTTGAACGCTCAGTCTGATGATGATGAAGGTGAAGAGCTACTCTGCCCGATAATTCGTGGCACTTTTCAATCAACGGGATCGGGACAAAAATTTTATAGCCGACTCCATATGCCTCAACTACCATAAAATCATCTTTGACTAATCGAATTCTTCCTTTGATAAAAGCAATCATTGTCATCTCCTTTGAAATTAATTGAAATTTATGGAAATTAAGTAGAAATTAATCGTCCGAACAATCAATTTCCCAATTTCTACCAATCTCAATAAATTTCCGCTATTTACCAAATATCTCCCCGATATTTTTATTCCACCACCCTCTCTTCTCTTTTTCTTGCTTGGTTTTTTCGTTTTTAATCGTCTTATGCTTTTTTAATCTTCTTTTGTGTATTCTGTATCTTTTTTCTAAATAGATAATAATCTCCCCGGCAACATTAACGCCCGTAGCTTTAGAGAAACCTTTTAAACCAGGAGAAGAGTTCACTTCAAGGACTGCCGGTTTTTTCTTGCGATAAATGACATCAACTCCGGCAATATCATAATCCAAGGTTCTCGCCGCTTTGAGGGCAATACTCTTTAGCTCATTCGATAATTTCGCTTTTTCGGCTCTCGCTCCTTGAGCGATATTGGCGCGATACTCGCCCTTGGGGATGATTCGTTTCA
>JAHJRZ010000061.1 GCA_018830605.1 Patescibacteria group bacterium
AAGAGAATGAGCGCTCTTCGTCAAGCTCAGAAAAGATATCATCCAAAAGAATAACCGGGCTGTCCTCGGTCTCTTTTTTTATAAAATCAGCTTCCGCCAATTTTAAAGCGACCACGATACTGCGAATCTCGCCCCGGGAACAAAAAGAAGCGGCATCGCGGCCGCCACAATGAAATCTTAAATCATCGCGATGCGGACCGTACATAGTGGAGCCATACTTCAGCTCAAAATTAAACTCCGCTGCCAATCTTTCGGTAAAAGCGCTCTCTACATCCTCGTAGCCATCGAGTACAAAAGAAGGGTGATAATTAATTTCTAATTTATTTTTATTATTGACAACGATTACTTGATGAAAAACATCGATGGTTTGAGATAATGCCTCAACAACCTTTTTCCGCAGCCGCATAATCTTTGAACCGATCTCCACCAACTTCATATCCCAAAAAATTATCTCATCTCTCTCCCGTTTTTTTAGCGCCATCTCTTTTAAAAGTTTATTGCGATTAATTAAGATTTTTTTATACTCAATCAAATCAGCTAAATACAGAGGGCTGACTTGAGAAAGAAGAATATCAATAAAACGACGCCGCTCCATTGGACTGCCGTTAATTATCTCCAGAGTCTCCGGAGAAAAATAAACCGTCTTTAGCGCCCCGACAACGTCTTTCGGCTCCACGACTACACCATCAAAAGAAAAAGTTTTGTTTTTTTCTTCTTTTTTGCGAGATAAAAGAAGACGTACTTTTTTACTATTCTTCCCCTTGTTGACAATAAGCATTTCTAACAATGAATTTTCTTTTTGCCAATGGATCAAATCAAAAACCTTAGCCGTCCGAGGGGATTTGGAAGTGGAAAGAAGAAAAATTGCCTCTAAAACACCCGTCTTGCCAGAACCATTAGCACCCAAAAGAAGATTGGTTTTTACAAAATCAACTTCGAATTTGTGGTGATTGCGAAAATTTAAGAGTTTTAGGTGTTTTATTTTCATTTATTCTTTGTCCGTCTTCAGGGGCATAATGACGTAGAGATAATCCTTGTCTTTGTTCGGCCGAATCACCCCGGGGTTAAACTGGCCGGTCATCTCAAAACCAACCTTTTCTTCTCCAGCTAAAACAGCTAAACCATCAATGATAAATTTAGCATTAAAAGCTATTTTATTATTCTTGCCTTGAATTTTGCCCTTGAGAGTTGTCTTGTTGTCCCCAATTTGATTAGAGGTGGCTTCAACTCGAACCTGCCCTTTTTGGCCAAAATTTAACTGCACCGAATTAGCTGAGTCCTCGGCAAAAAGATTGACCATCTTGATTGTGTTTGAAAACTGACGCGGAGTTAACTCTGCCCTGGTCTCGTAATCTTTGGGAATTATCTGCTCGTACTCTGGAAATTCTCCCTCGACCAAGCGCGAGATGATCTCCACCCCGACCATCTGAAAAGCAATTTGGTTCTCATTAAATTTAATCAAAACCATCCCTGGGTCTAAAATCGAGAGCACCCGGGCTACTTCTTGACTGGTCTTAAGGGGCACAATAAAGGTAAAATCATCAATCTTAAGAAATGATTCATCTTTTATTTTTTTCTCTGCCAAACGGTAACTGTCTGTAGCCACAAGTTTAAGCTCGTTATCTTTTTTCTTAAAACAGACACCGGCCAAGACCGGCCTATTATCATCAATGGCTGCGGCGACCATTACTTTATTTAAAGCGCTTAATAAATCACCACTCTTAATCGAAATTTTAGGCGCTTCTTTTATTTTAGGAATTAATGGAAATTCTGAGGCCTCAATCCCCCTAATATGGGCGAGACTGTGTCTGCTTTTAATAGTTAAGATATTTTCTTTAAGATTAAACTTAATTTTTTTATCCTGATTTTTTGCCACAAAATCACTTAAGAGGCGTGAGGGCACTGTAATACTTCCTTTTTTTAAAATTTTAGCGCCAATAATAGATTTAATCGCAATCTCAAGATTAGTTGAAGTAATAATTAATTTTCCTTCTTTGGCTTCAATAAGAATATTATTTAAGACTGGCAGGGTTGCCTTTAAGCCGACGAGCCGGCCGGCAAGAGTTAAACCCTTATTTAATTTTTCTTGGATACAGGATAATTTCATTTTTATTATTTATTTTATATATTTAATAATAATATACTATCTTGTGGATTATGGGGATAATTATTTTTTAATCTTATAACTTAATAATTTTTATCACCATTTTATTGTTGATAAAGTTTGAATTTTTTAGTATATTTTGGGGATAAAAATTATTAAATTTAAATTTATTTTTTTATCCACTTTTTTATCCCCAAAATTATCAAGTTTATCCCACATAAATTTTTTCTTTAATATTTGATATTTCTTTTTGTAATACTTCGTTGTGCGTCAGTATTTTTTCAATCTTTTTCACCCCATGCATGATTGTGGTGTGGTCTTTCTTTTTCATTTGGAGAGCGATCTTGGGAAAAGAAAAATTAAACTCATGGCGCAGAAGATACATCGCAATCTGGCGAGGATAACTGAACTCCTTATTTCTTTTTTTACTCAAAAAATCAGAAAGATTAATCTCGTAAAACTTACAGATAAAATCAAATATTTTTTCCGGTTCAATCTCATTTTTTCTCTGATCAATAACCAGAGAGAGCGCTTTTTCGGTTAATTCTTTGTTTATCTCTCTACCCTCAACCTGGCTAAAGGCAATTAATCTGTTTAGAGCTCCTTCAAGCTCCCTGATATTGTGCTGGATGTTTCTGGCAATATACTCGATAATCTCTTCACTTAATTCAATATTTTTTTCTTTAGCTTTAGAAATGAGGATGGCGGAGCGGGTCTCAAAATCCGGCAGGGAGATATCAGCAATCATTCCCCACTCAAAGCGCGAGCGGAGCCGGGCTTCAAGCAGGGGGATGGCTTTAGGTGGCCGGTCAGAAGAGACGACGATCTGTTTTGCATGTTGGTGAAGGGCGTTGAAGGTGTGGAAGAACTCCTCCTGCGTCCTTTCTTTGCCGGTTAAAAATTGGACATCATCAATTAAAAGGGCGTCAATATCGCGGTATTTATTTTTGAATTTATCAATCTTGCCATTACGGATCATCTGAATAAACTCATTAGCGAACTGCTCACAGGGGACGTAGCGGATTTTTTTATGCGGGAAGCGGCGGTTGATTTCATTGCCAATAGCGTGCATTAAGTGGGTCTTGCCCAGCCCTACTCCGCCGTAAAGAAAGAGCGGGTTGTATGATTTTCCCGGAGTTTTAGCGACCGATTGGCAGGCGGCATAAGCTAATTTATTGGAATCGCCGACAATAAAACTTAAAAAAGTATGTCTCTGGTTTAGGATCTCTCCGTCCCCTTTGGAGACGGGTCTGGGTTCAGGCAGCTCTTTGTTGATTAAATTTATCGGTTCCTCGCTAAAAAGTTTTTTGGTCGCCACTTTAAATTCCAAGGCCTCGAGTTTGACCAGCGACTTCTTGAGTGCCTTAAGGATATTAGCTTGGTATTTATTCTCTAACCATTCTTTAGTAAAACTATTAGGCACGCCTATCACCGCTGTTTCGCCCGAGTCTTCTAAGATAAAAGTATCTTTAAACCAAGTGGTAAAGTTTGCTCTTGAGAGCTCTGTCTCTAACTCACCCAAAACGATATTCCAAACTTCTTCTTTATTCATAATCTACTTTTTATTCTAAGGAGCAAGAGAGGATAAGGCAAGGATATTATAACAGATTATATCCACAACAATCAATTGCTTATGGTTAATAGTTATCAACAAAGAGGTGTGGACAATAAATTGACATCAATCAATTTTTAACATAAGATATTTAAGTATTAAGATTTAATTATGCCCAAAAGAACTTATCAACCCAAAAAAAGAAAAAGGCAGAAGACTCATGGGTTTTTAAAGAGGAACAAAACTCGCGCCGGCCGAGAGGTTCTAAAAAGAAGAAGAGCTAAGGGCCGGAAACATGCTTCCGTCTAATTCCCGTTTAAAAAAAGAAGCGGATTTTAAACGCATTTATTATCGAGGCAGCAGAAGAGCGGGCCATTTTTTTGATTTTTTTTATCTCGGGAGTTTTAAAGAGACTCGCTTTGGGATCGTCGTGACGACAAAATCAATTAAAAAAGCGAGCCAAAGGAATTCAGCCAAACGCATACTGCGCGGTTTTTTACTTGATAATCAAGGGTTGTGGCCTAAAAAAACCGATATCATCATTAAGATTAAGGGTGAGATAAAAAATAAAGAAGAGGCCAAACAAGAACTGAAAGACATTTTAAAAAAGATATGATCAAAAAAATCAATCACCTCATCCGGCTTCCTTTTCTGTGCTTGATTCGTTTTTATCAGCAGACTTTTTCTTTAGACCACGGTCTTTTTAAGAGATACTTCCCCTATGGTTATTGCCGATTTCATCCTACTTGTTCGGATTACAGCTATCAAGCGATTGATAAATATGGTATTTTTAAAGGAGGGGTATTAGGATTTTGGCGGATTTTGCGCTGTAATCCCTGGAATCCAGGCGGCGAGGATCCCTTAATTTAAAATTTTATGCTATCTATCTTCTGGGATGGGGTTTTTATTAAGCCCTTGACTAATTTATTAATTTTTTTAACCAATATCATCCCTGGCCATGATTTGGGTATGGCTATTATTGCCCTGACCATCATCATCCGTCTTATCCTTTATCCCCTCTCTAAAAAAGCGATCCAAAACCAAAGAGCCTTACAGGCCTTTCAGCCCGAGCTCGACCAGATCAAGGAAAAATACAAAGACAACAAAGACAAGCAGACCAAAGAGACGCTCGCTTTTTATCAGAAACACAAGATTAATCCTTTAAGTTCATGTCTGCCGCTCTTAATCCAAATGCCGATCTTAATTGCTCTTTATTGGGTTTTTCGCCACGCGATAGCGGGCACCGTTGACCAGCTTTTGTATCCTTTTGTGCATAAACCTGATACTTTGATTATTAAATTTTTGGGAATTATTGACTTAACAAAACCAGAACTTTACGTTCTGCCTGTTTTAGCTGGAGCATCTCAATTTTATCAATCTTTTATGATTTTGCGTCAGGCGAAAAAAGACGAGAAGAGGATAGGGATAAAAGAGAAAAAGGGACCGCAGGATACATCCACGATGATCACCAAACAAATGAATTATATTTTTCCCATCGTCACCGTCATCTTCGCTGCCTCGCTCCCGGCGGCTATCTCGCTCTATTGGGTGGCGACCAATTTATTTTCGATTCTGCAGCAGTATATTATAATGAAGGACGAGAAAGAAAAACCAAAAGTTATTGTTAGAAGAAAGTAGATGATGAAGAAAAAGATTAAAAAAATTTGTGATGAGTTATTAGAGCATCTGTTTATTTTTGATGCCAAGGTTGGATTGAGAGAGACTGAGGGTTTGTATGAAATTCGTTTTGATTGCCAGGAGCCGGGAATTTTAATTGGCAAGAACGGTGAGACGATGAGGGCTTTAGAGCTGATCTTGCGTCTTTTGGTCAGTAAAAAAATTGGAGAACCGATGAACTTATTACTTGATATCGCCGGTTATAAAGAAAAGAGAAAGCAGGAGATTGAGGAGATGGGGATGAGGGCGGCCGAGAGCGCCCGGCACAGCGGTCGAGCCCAGCTTTTAGCGCCGATGAATGCTTATGAGAGGCGAGTGGCGCACTTAATTTTAGCTGACCAAGATGATATTGAGACCGAATCAATCGGCGAGGAACCGAACCGGCGGGTGATGATTAGGGTTAAGAAAAAAGAACTTATTTAATAATAAACCTAATAATCAAAAGGGCGACGATGTTGATAATTTTGATGGCCGGATTAATGGCTGGGCCGGCCGTGTCTTTATAAGGATCCCCGACGGTGTCACCGACGACAGCTGCTTTGTGCGCGGCCGAACCCTTACCGCCGAGATGACCTTCTTCGATATATTTTTTAGCATTATCCCAGGCCGCGCCGCCGGTCGTCATGGAAAGGGCGAGGTATAAACCGCCGGCGATCGAACCGATCAAAATTCCCGCCAAGGTCTTCTCGCCAAAGAGAAAACCAAAAATAATGGGGACAGCGACAGGCAGAAGACTGGGGATAATCATTTGTTTTAAAGCCGATTTGGTGACGATATCAACCGCTTTATCATATTGTGGTTTAGTTTTTCCCTCAAGGATCCCCTTGATCTCTCTAAATTGTCGTCTGACTTCGGTCACCACCGATTGAGCCGCTTTACCCACTGCTTCCAATGCCAAAGCGGCAAAGAGATAAACGGTGAGAATACCGACTAAAAATCCGACCAGAACATGCGGGTCGCTGATATCAAAAAAGGCAGTTTTGCCCGTAATTTTTTTGATAGTTTCGCTAAAAGCAGAAAACAAAACCAGGGCGGCCAATCCCGCCGAACCGATAGCATAAGCTTTAGTCACGGCCTTGGTAGTATTGCCGACTGCGTCTAAAGCATCAGTCGTTTCTCTTACTTCTTCTTCCATTTTAGCCATCTCCGCAATGCCGCCAGCATTGTCAGTAATCGGGCCGTAGGAGTCGATTGCAACAATCATGGGCGCGAGAGAGAGCATAGCCACGACCGACATCGCAATTCCAGTGAGCCCGGCAAGATTATAGCTGGTTAGAATCGCGCCGCAGATAACAAGCGCTGGCAGAGCCGTCGAATAAAGGCCGGTAGCGATGCCGGAAATAATATTTGTGGCGGCGCCAGTTTTTGAGCTTAAAGCAATACTCTTCACCGGTTCGAATTTAGTGCTGGTGTAGTATTCGGTGATAATAAATAAAAGAATCGTGGTAGCAATGCCCACCATACCTGACCAGAACCAAGAGATCTGGTGGATATAAAAATGATTGATGAGGTAAAAGCCGACTCCGGTCAGGACTATCGCGATGCCAAAAGCAGTATAAAGCGAAGTCATAATGCTTTTGCTCTTTTTGAGCCAAAGCGAAGCCATGATAGAAGCAACAATTCCAATACCGCCGAGTGCCAGAGGCAGAACAAAATAAAGCTGGTTATCAGAGAGTAAGCTCGAAAGAATCATCGCCGCGGCGATTGAGACGACATAAGTCTCAAAAATATCCGCTGCCATGCCCGCACAGTCGCCGACATTATCACCCACATTATCAGCAATCACCGCCGGATTCCTGGGATCGTCTTCAGGAATGCCTGCTTCTAATTTGCCGACTAAATCAGCGCCGACATCAGCTCCTTTGGTATAAATTCCGCCGCCGAGACGGGCAAAGATCGAGATTAATGATCCGCCAAAGCCCAAGGCGATTAAGACTTGGATATCTTTAAAAATAAGCCAAGA
>JAHJRZ010000062.1 GCA_018830605.1 Patescibacteria group bacterium
CGCCATTTTTAGAGTTGGATTCATCTGCGGATCGCCGCCGTTTTTAGCGACAATAGTAATATTCTTGCCCAAACGTGAAAAAAGCTTGCCCCGCCGGGCATCCTTGATTCCCTTTTTATATTTAATCTGGCTCCATTTATTATGTCCGGACATAGATATAAATTTTATATAACACTAATTTATCTTACAGAAATAAATACGCTTTAGCAATAAGATAATCATTTCTCTGTCTCAATTTTATAAGAGTCCTTATCAATAATCGCCTTAATCGTCCCCTGCTCATCTGTACGATAAACTTTTATCCCCAATTTGCCTAAAATATCTAAAACATCTTGATGCGGATGCCCGTATCTATTTTTCGCGCCCACGGAAATCACAGAAACTTCTGGTTTAAAGGTCTCTAAAAACTTTTGCGAGATGCCATTTTTTGAACCGTGATGCGGCTGTTTTAAAATTTCTATATCAATCCCTGGGTTTTCCTCGGCTATCTTATCCAAGACTGGGGTCTCCGCATCTCCAGTTAAAACGACATCTATGTCTCCCCAATTAAGAAAGTTCACAATCGAGGTATCATTAGTATTTTCATTTTTCTGTTCTTTTAAATCTACCTCTGGCCAAACAATATTAAGCTCAACCCCCTCGCCTAAATCAATCTTATCTCCTTTTTTAACGATAGTGTCTTTTATTTTTTTCTCTTCTATTAACTTCTGCCATTCCTGATACCCTTTATTATTGTTTGCAACTCCAGTCTCCATTACTTCATCAACTTGATAATTTTTTAAGACCTCAACTAAACCATTAATATGATCCGCATCAGGGTGAGTCATAATGACAAGCTCAATTTTACGGTCAAAAAAAGGCATTTCTTCCCCCAGCTCTTCTAAGACTTGGCGGCCTGGCCCGCCGTCAATTAAAACCTCACCCTTGGGCGCTTGGATTAAAATAGCATCTCCTTGACCCACATCAAGAAAATTAACCACCAGCTCACTCTCTGCCCCTTTGGTATAAATTAAAGAAAACCAAACTAAAAAAGCAATAATCGAGAGAGACCCTAAAAGTGAAAAAACAACCTTTTTCTTTTTGGCCAATTTATCTGATTTTGAATTTAGCATCCTCAATTATTATTTTTCGATTTAAAAAAGATACAGCCATAATTATTAATAAGTAAATCAGAATAGTCAAGATGGCTGGAAATTTATTAATCTCAATTGATGCCAAAGGCATTTTCGAAGTTAACCTTGCCGCCTCTATCATATATTTAAGAAAGAAAAAAGGAAAGTAAGCAGAGACTTCGCCTATGAATCTATGAACCATCCCTAAAACTGCGGCTATAAATCCTAATCCCATTGTCAAAGGAATAAAAGGGATGATCAAGACGTTGGTTAAAGGCGCGATGATACTTACTTTTGAAAAACCATAAAGAATCAAAGGAAAAGCAAAGAGCTGGGCCGAGAGAGTCTCAATTAAAGGGTCTTTGATTCTCTTTGGCATTTTTGCCAATCTTCTTTTTTTGAACTTCTGCATTAGGATAGGCGAGAGAAGAACGAGCCCCGAGATAGCGAGAAATGATAAAGCAAATCCCAAATCATAGCGTAAAATTAAAGGATTAAATAAAATCATTACTGCTGCTGTTAAGATTAAGATATTTATTGATTTTGCCTTCCTGCCCAAAAGCGGCGCCGCAAGCACGAGCAAAACCATAATCGCCGCCCTGACGACCGAAGATGCGGCGCCGGTCATCACCACAAAAAAAATGACAAACAAAAAAGAGATTAAAAAAGCGCTCCTTCTGCCAAGATAAACGAATACTCCAACGACCACAGAAATAATAATCGTCACATTATAGCCCGAAAGAGCAATGATGTGCGTTGTGCCGGTTTTATTAAAAACATCAATCAACTCTGCACTCATCGTACTCCGCTCGCCCAGGAGTAATCCTTTTAAAAATGACGCTTCCGGTTCCGCCATAATTTGGCTGATCGTCTCGGAAAATTTGTTTTTTATTTTAAAAAGAAGGCCTTTCGACTGAAAAATAAAATAATTATACTTGCTAATATCAGATTTTTGAATCTGGCTTTGGCTCTCTTTGATTTTTGGTTTGTAAATAACGGCAAATATTTTTTTAGTAAGTAAAAAATTTTGATAATCAAAATCCTCTATCTTTCCCGGCCGCTCCAAATTGCCCTTGCCAGAAATAATCTCGCCATATCCATACTCCGGATATAAATCAGCTGTCATTAAGATCTTAAAATCAGCTTTCTTTTCATCAAGACTTAAGAGACAAATTTCATATTTTATCTCTTGCATCCTGATATCCGAATCATTGCAAATGTATCCCTTAAAAGCAATCTCTTTTTTATCAAAGCCCAGAGGATCTTGAAGAAATTGGTGAAAATAAAAAGAAGCAAAAACAAAGCCCAAAAACAAAAAAGCAAGCACAATAGCTATAAAGCGGACCCAAATATCTTCCCGCCAAAAAATCGCAACAATAATTAATAATAACGAAGTAATTACTATCGTCAATGCCGTCGGATTAAAATTAAAATCAGGTCTCCCCCAAAGAAAAACCGCCACTCCCGCAATAAATGAAACGAGAACCGATAAAAAAATTTTTGATTTAGATTTTAAAAACCGTGCTTCTAAATAATGCAACAAAGATTTTAAATAATTATTTAATGCATTAACCATATAAAAACCTTAATTTTCTGGCAATTGCCAGATTTTTGCGGTTTTTGAACCTATTAAATTAAATAATTTCCGATTTTTGTTAATCCCAACTAGATCAGACTTCTTCAACAATCCCTCATCAATAAATTGACCAATGGTTTCTTTTTCACTCTGAATAATATCGGAAATCATAATTAAAACATGTCTATTGATACCGAGCCTTTGGGAAATAGCTTCTATCTCGCTAGTACATTTAAACGGATGGATGTAAACGCTTTTTTGAATACAAACAAAACCAAGATCTTTTATTTTTTGGCGAAATACTTCTCGCTCGTTTTTATATTTTATAGGAATATCGAAAATTACCACTCGCCATTTGCCATCCCATTTTTTGGGTCGTTTAATTATTATTTCATCTAAAGACAACTTTTGGATTTTCTTCCTGCCTTTTGCCGTTAATTCAACATATTTCTTTTTTCTTTCAACGAATGATCTGATATATCCCTGTTTTTTTAGATAATAAATTTTATTGTTAAAATCTCGCCGATCTGCTTCTCGACTCTGCAAATACTTTTTGACCGCATGGTAATAAAAAGAATTATTTTGAAAAAATACTTTTGCCGAAAAGTCACAAAAAGTAAGCAGTATCTCCCGAGTCGTAAGTTTGATGATTTCTTTAGTCTCTCGCTGCATAAAATTGCCAAATGCTATAAAATTGAATTATTACAAACCCATAACCATATAAAAACCTCAATTTTCTGGCAATTGCCAAATTTTTACGGTTTTGCAATCTGTAAATATTATATCATTTTTTGTTTTGGGAGGAAAATAATTTTGATACGCGAGAAAGAGGAGATAGATTCTTAAAGAAAGAATGGATTATTTTGATAGATAATATTCTAAAAAACAAAAATCCTGATAAAGTGAAACGGCCGTAAAAAAATGTCAGGATTTTTAAAACAACATTAACTTGAAAAAAATAAAAAATGCCTCTATAGAAGGTTCCTGCTCTACCCTCTATAAAGGCAAATGACTTGAGACGACTTGCTTACTAGATGCTTGGCTGATTGACCAACGACAGTCGTTCCGAGACACTCATCTTGCTGATGAGCGCGTAAAAGAGTCCGTTGACAACGAACTCACCAAAGGCATTCAGTCGGTTGGGGAAATCTGGTTCCAACCTTTGCGACCACTGCTGGAGATGACGTCTCACCTGTTCCGAGCACTCTCGAGCGCTATCCACCACAAAAGCCCTGAGACACGGGGAAAGCTGTCTCTCCCAGCATTCGGTGAGTTCAACCGTTGGGACCGACAGACCGGATGGTTGTGCTTTCTTTGTGTAGAAGATCACCTTGCCGAGCGATTGAAGAAGCGCTTCGGCATAGTCCCGCCGCATTGTCTCATCACTGTGCCGGTTGAGCCAACTCATTGCTCTGAAACTTCCCAAGACGATTCCCCGACTGACATCCCAGTAGTTGTGGTGGTAGACATCGGTTTCTTCTGCCACAAAACGCAGAGCTGTAGTGATCCATTCAGTTGCTTTCTGCGGACAGAAAGCAACTATTGCCACCACCGCTCGGTCAATCATCCGGGCCCCTGGGTGTTCTCCAAGGAGCCGTATCAACCCTTGATGATCAACCTCTGGAAGTTGCCCGCCTGAAACACCTGCTTCAGCTCGTGCCAGTACAACGGCCACCTCAACCACCAACTTCTGATCAGCTTCTTTGCTCTCCCCCTCCGCTAGAACTTGCACCGCTCGACTCAAGCCCGTGAATTGGTTGCACATCGCGACACTCTCCCTTTGGGAGGATACGGTCTTCTTTCGAAGACCGTTTTTGCGCTTTCGCGCTGTTTTCAATATAACAAATTAATTAGGTCAGTGCAAGAGGAAATTGATATTGACAAATTCGGGGTAAAAATTAGAATGGATAAGTGCTATACTGGAATTATGAATTAGGAATAATGAATTATGGACAAACGACATAAAAAATCATCCGCCAAAAGTTCTAAAGAACATTTAGGCGGACTCGCTTCTTGCGAGAAGCTCGAAAAAGAGATTAAAGAATTAAAGACCGGCTGGCAACGCACGCAGGCGGATTTTGAGAATTTTCGCAAGAGGATGACCGATGAACTCTCAAAAAAAGAGCTTAACGGCAAACTCAATGTTATTTTGGATTTGATCCCCGTTTTTGATAATTTTGACCGCGCTTATAAGCATATTCCCGAGAAAGATAAAAATAAAGATTGGGTGATAGGCATTATTGCCATTGAAAAACAATTCCAATCAATCTTAAATAATATGGGAATTGAGAAGTACCATGTTAAAGGAAAAAAATTTGACCCGGAGACGGCCGAAGCGATGATGACGGTTGAGTCAAAAAAGACCGAGGGAACGATTATTGAAGAGTTAGAGCCCGGATATAAAATGGGAGAGAAGATAATTAGATATGCGAGGGTTAAAGTAAGTAAAGGCTAAATTCGAAATTCGAATATCGAAATCCGAAACAAATTCTAAATCATAATTTTCAAAATTCGAAACGATGTGTTTTGAACATTCGAATTTATAATTTATGATTTGTTTCGAGATTCGGATTTCGTGCTTCGGATTTATCGCCTATTGACTTTATGTAAAGCATACTTTACATTAATAATAGTATAAAATTTTTAAACAAGGAGCACTATGCCAAAAATAATTGGAATTGACCTTGGAACAACTATTTCGGTCGCGGCAATAATGGAGGGCGGCAAGCCCAAAGTAATACCCACTGCCGAAGGATCACCCCTCTGCCCTTCGATTGTGGCGGTTGATAAGAACGGCGAGCGATTAGTAGGGCAGTTAGCCAAACGGCAAGCCATCACCAACCCGGAGAATACGGTCTATTCAGTCAAAAGATTCATCGGCCGAAAATTTTCAGATCCAACCGTTAAAAAAGATATTGATCTCATCTCTTACAAAATCAAAGAGGCAGAGAATGGGGATATCAAGATTATCATGAGAGATAAAGACTACTCGCCCCAGGAGATTTCCGCTTTCATCTTACAAAAATTAAAGGGCGATGCCGAGTCATATCTCGGAGAAAAAGTTGAAGAAGCAGTAATTACTGTTCCTGCTTATTTTGATGATTCCCAGCGCAAAGCGACCAAAGACGCGGGCCGCATTGCCGGGCTTAAGGTTAAAAGAATTATTAATGAGCCGACCGCCTCCTCGCTCGCCTACGGCATTGAAAAAAATAAAGAAGAGAAGATCGCTGTTTACGATCTGGGCGGCGGAACTTTTGATATTACAATCTTAGAGCTTGGCGAAGGAGTCTTTGAGGTTAAATCAACCAACGGCAATACCCACTTGGGTGGTGATGATTTTGACCAAAAAATAATTGATTATATTCTTTCTGAATTCAAAAAAAACGAAGGTATTGATCTGGCGCAAAATAAAGAAGCTCTGCAGAGATTAAAAGAGGCAGGGGAAAAAGCCAAGATTGAGCTCTCGACCACCCAGGAGACCGAGATTAATCTGCCTTTTATTACGGCTGACTCTTCCGGTCCGAAACATTTGGTAATAAAGATCACCCGCTCAAAATTAGAAGAGCTGACCCGTGATTTGGTCGAATCAACGATCGAGCCCTGTAAAAAAGCGCTTGCAGACGCCAAATTAAAAGTAACCGACATCAATGAAGTACTTTTGGTCGGCGGCCAGACGAGAATGCCTCTGGTTCATAAAAAAGTCAAAGAATTTTTTGACCGCGAGCCCAATAAGAGCGTTAATCCGGATGAAGCAGTCGCTTTGGGTGCCGCTATCCAAGGCGGAGTTTTGGGCGGAGAAGTAAAAGATCTCCTGCTTTTGGATGTGACGCCACTCTCGCTCGGCATCGAAACATTAGGCGGCGTCGATACTAAATTAATAACCAGAAACACCACCGTTCCCACCTCAAAAACCCAAGTCTTCTCCACTGCGGCTGATAATCAAACCTCGGTTGACATTAATGTTCTGCAAGGCGAACGCGAGATGGCAATTGATAATAAATCACTCGGCCGATTTGTTTTAGACGGCATTCCGCCAGCTCCGCGCGGCATTCCCCAGATTGAAGTAACTTTTGATATTGATGCTAATGGCATACTCTCCGTGTCCGCGAAAGATAAAGCCACCGGCAAAGAACAAAAAATAAAAATTGAAGCATCGTCTGGATTATCCGAAGAAGAGATCCAAAAAATGGAGAAGGAAGCTGAATCGCACGCTGGAGAAGACAAAAAGAAAAAAGAAGTGGTCGAGATAAGAAACGCCGCTGACAATTTGATTTATACCGCCGAGAAGACCCTGACGGATGCCAAGGATAAGGTCGCCGCAGATGACAAAAAATTAATTGAAGAAAAAATTAAAGCTCTGCGCGAAACCATCGCTAAAGAAGATGCTCCGCTCGAAGAAATTAAGACTAAGACTGATGAGCTCTCCAAAGAATTATCCAAAGTTGGAGAAAAACTGTACCAAGGAACAAAAAGCAGTGAGCGGCCTGCTGGCGATACGGCGACCAAACCAGGAGCTAAGGAGACTAATAAAGAAGAAAACCCACAGAATTCGCAAAAGTAAATTTATATCTCCCAAAATTTATATGTTATAATAAAACAAATGAAAAATGTTTTAAAGGTTTTTGTTTTATTAATCATAGCTTTTTTTCTGATTGGCTTAAATTTAAGCTGCAAGAAAACAACACCGACCGAAACCCCCACTCCTTCGGCTTCAGAGAGCCAAAGCCAGACGCCTCAAGCCGATGATTTGACTAATTTAGATAGCTCTACTGCTCTTGAAGAAATAACTGCCAATTTCAATACGGCCAAGCAGAAAGCGGCCCTCTGGCAGACAGACGCGACCTTATACTCCTCTTCTGCCAAGATTACAAAGTCGCTTCAATGGGAGGATGTGATCGAGGTCTATACCTTCGGCTCCCCCTCGCAGCCAGCTTTTTGGTGGACGATCTCGATTTCGGTGCGCAGTAAAAATTATGTCCGGGCGATCATCCCCAAAGAAGATTATTTAGGCGCCAATTTAGTTCCGGTCAGAACCCAATACTGGAAGATTAATTATGTTGAGGCATTCCAGATTGCTGAAGATAATGGCGGCAAGGAGTGGCGGGAGAAACAAAAAGATAATAATTACCAAACCACGGCTACACTCGCCCACGGCGAACCCAAAGGATATCTTTATTGGATGATTGAATATCAGCTAACTGACGGCTCTGATAAAAAAACAATCCAGATTGACGCCAATTCAGGCGAAGTAATAAATGAATAATAATTATTACCAAATTTTAGACGTCAGAGAAGATGCCAGCGAGATTGAGATAAAAAAAGCTTACCGCCGGCTGGCGCGCCAGTTCCACCCGGATATCACCCAAACGTCGGAAGCTGAATCCGCTTTTAAAGAAATAAATCGCGCCTATGATATTTTATCTGACGCTCTCAAACGTGCTGACTATGATGCACGACTGCATCCGGCTGAAACCCAAGCCCAAGAAACTCCAGAGCCAGTCGCCGAAGAAGCATCCAGCTCTGCAGCTTCACGCATCAGCGCCACAGCTGCTATTTTTTTGATTGGCGCAGGGATATTAGAATTTTTTTTGCGCTGGCTCTTCCCTGAAAGCCCGGCCTCCGGGCCCCTGCTTTATATTTTCGGCTTAGTTTTGGGAATTTTTAGCGGCCTAATCTGGGGGATTGATAATAATCTTGATCTGAACGCTATTCTTGGCCCAACAATTATGGGCCGATTCTACACTCTCCTGCGCTCTTTGATCTTCACTCTAACCTTGACCTATTTTCTTGCTCTTGTCGGAGCATACCTTGATACCTTTTTTTATGATAAGATATTCTTTCTAACACCAACTTTAGGGTTGGCTGGAGCGATCATCGGCGCCACGCTCGGCTCTACTGGCGAGACTCCAGAAAGATTATCCAGCAGCGAAGGAAGATTTGAGCTTCTCTCTATCTTTTTGCGCGGTCTTGAGGTTGGCATCATAACCGCAGTCATCGGCGGAGTTTTGGGATTGATTTTTTTGCGGCTCGGCTATTCTTTGGGCATTCTCTTTTGGGGAATCTATTTTGGTTTTATTTTCGGCATGATTGCCGGCTCCATCAATCCGCCTAATCTGACGGCTTATGCTTCTTATATTTCGGCCTCGCTTAAAAATGCGGTTATTTTTTTATTAATTATTGGCGCCTTAATTTTAGGGCTAATAGTTGGAGTTTCTTTTGCTGACACCTTCAAGACAATTTTTGCTATAATATGGGAAAGCTTAATGAAAATTTTTAATGTCTAAAAAAGAAAAAACGGAGACTAAAAAAAAATCTAAATATCATATTCGAGGAATTTGGGCAGTGACGATTATTTTTATTATCTGCGCTCTCTTTGGCGCTCTGGTCTGGTATTTTGTTTTTTCTGAAACAAAAAACTCATTCTCCTTAATCATCCCTGAAAAACCAACGCCCACTCCGACCGAGAATAAAGAAGGGCTCAAGACCTACACCAATCTTTCGGCTCTTTTTTCTTTTGATTACCCTGATACATGGACGCTCGCCGAACAACACAACACCATCCACTTGTCTTCTGATCTTGATTACCCAAAAAAATATTTGTCAGGCGAGATACCGACAATAAAAGAGACGGAGATTTATATCCAAATCCACTTTTCCAACCAAACCATTGACATCAGCCGCGAAGCGCCGCCGGGCAAACCAAAAATTACCAATCTTCCCATCGGCGGCGTGACTGCCAAGAGAGTAACCTATAACAACGGTACCGACTTCCAAGAGATTATTCAAAACCTTAAAGCGGGCGATTTTTATTTTTTAATTACTTGTGATACCAAGACCAAGAATGCGGACAAAATTGAGGCTTACAACAAAATACTTGCTTCGTTTAAGTTTGGAAAAGAAGTAATTGAATAAAATAAATTAACCCTGTTAAAAGGAGGAAAAAATGGAAGAAGAAAAACAAAACGTAGATCCTATTAAGCCCAAAAAACAGATCCGAGGCATTTGGGCGACCTTGATTATTGCTGTTCTTGCCCTAATTGTCATCGGCGGAGTCGGCTGGTATTTTTACAAAACAGACCCGTCACAATTTGCCGAGCTTTTTAATTGGAGAAAAACTACTTCAACCTCGCCTTCGCCAACATCAACAACAATCCCAACAACATCTGCTACGCCAACCAGTTGTACCCCAGGAGTGCTCACGACCGAGGAGCAGGCAATTGTCACGGGATGGGGAACGCATACCAACACTGCGGGCAAGTTTGAGTTTAAATATCCGGCCGAGTGGTCAGTCACTAATGAATATGTTGATATGGTGGCGATGAAGGATTCGACTGATCCAAATGTCCAGTTTGAGTTCGGACGAGCAGAATCAGGCACAATTGATGTTTCCGGCTGGGGCACGCCCAATACCACGCCGACCAAAATCTGGTGTATTGATGCGACAGAAAAAATTTACGAAAAAGGCAGCTCCTCGCCTTATGACTATTTGGTGGTAGTCAGTTTTGAAAGATCCGGTATTCCCAATATTTTAGTTTACAGATTTAAGGCCATCGGCGCTTCAATTGCCGGAGATTACATTGACCAATTCAACGCCTTAGTCAAAACCTTCAAATTCCTCTAATTTTGCATTTAACATAATGTAAACCTTGCTTTACAGCCGTTTTTAGCTTAAACTAAAAACGGAAACTCAAAATCCAAATATCTAAATCCCAAACAACATCAAATATTTAAATACAAAATTCAAAAAGTTTTGATATTTGAGTTTTGATTTTTGGATTTGTTTATCTCGCGAAGCGAGACCCTGCTTCGCAGGGGAATTTAGGATTTTGTGCTTTGAATTTAGCAACTTATGGCTGAAGATTATTATAAAATATTGGGGCTGGAAAAAACTGCTTCTGAAGCAGAGATTAAGCGTGCCTATCGAAAACTTGCCCATCAATATCATCCAGACAAAGGCGGCGGGGATGAGAAAAAATTCAAAGAGGTCTCCGAGGCCTATCAAGTTCTTTCCGACCCGGAAAAAAGAAAACAATATGACCAATTTGGCCATACTTTTTCCGCCACAGGCGGATCCGCCTCGGGCGGAGATTATTCAGATTTCGGCTTTGGACAAGGTTTTGGCGGTCAACAGGGAGTAGAATTTGACTTTTCAAACCTCGGTGATATTTTCGATGTTTTTTTTGGCGGCAGAGAAAGAGCTCGCGAAGCGCGCGGCGCAGATATTGAAAGAAGAATCGAGATAACCTTTGAGGAAGCGGCCAGAGGCGTAAGCTTGCCGATTGAATTAGAAAAAAATATTTATTGCGGGTGCCTTAAAATCACCTGCCCCGAGTGCCGAGGGATGGGCAAAAAAGAAACTCTAAAATCAACCATTCTTGGCCAATTCAAATCAATCCAAACTTGTGCTAAATGCCAAGGGACGGGCAAGATCGCCAAAACTGACTGTCCCCAATGCCAAGGAAAGGGAGTAAAAACAGAAAAGGTAAAAATCAATGTTGTTATCCCAGCCGGGATAAAAGATAAAATGACGGTCCGCGTTTCCAAGGAAGGAGAGGCGTCCGCTTCTGGCAGGAGCGGGGATCTCTATCTTGAAGTCAAAATTAAACCGCATCCTCAATTTTATCGCAAAGAAGATGATATTTACTATGACCTAAATTTGAGCTTTAGCCAAGCAGCTCTCGGAGATAAAATTGATATTCCGATAATCAACGGAGAAAAAAGAATCAAAATCAGAGCTGGTGTCCAATCCGGTGAAGAAGTACGACTGCGGGGGCTTGGTTTCCCCCGCTTAAATCACTTTGGCAGCGGAGATGAGGTCATCAAGATAAAAATTATCACTCCTAAAAAATTATCAAGAGAGCAGAAAAAGATATTTGAAGAGCTGAAAAAATCAGCATGATTTTACTTGTTGACTCCCAAGACTATGGTATAATAAATAAAACATAGAAATTTTGGCTTAACATAAGGAGGAGTCGTATGTTAGTCGTTCCAACTTGGGATCTATTTATCACCTTATTCTTTATCGTCGGCATGGGATACGGGGTGATCCTGCAAAGAGAAAAAATTTTAGCCACCTTGATCTCAACTTACATTGCTCTCGCTGTCGCCACTGCCTGGGGAGACAAGGTCTTTGAGTTTTTTAATGGCAATTCGATCCTTTTTAACCAATTTTGGATCCGCTCCAATATGTCTGAATTTTCAATCAAAGCCCTGCTCTTTGGCTTATTGATCGTTCTTCTAACCTTAAAAGGAGATTTTTCCGTCAGTATTGGCAAGGCCGAAGGAATGGTCTCGACCGTCTTTGTCTTTATTTATAGTTTCTTAAATACCGGGCTGATCGTCGAGTCAACCATTAATTTTCTGCCCCAGACTGCCAAGATGGCGATTATCAATCAATCGAATATCGCTTCATTAGTTATGAGTTATGATATTGCTTGGGTCGTCATCCCAGCACTCTTGATGATTGTAGGAGGATTTTTAACCTCTCGCGCGCAAAGCGCTGCATCTCCGCCAGCTTGATTTATTTTTTAGCTCTTAATGCTCTCGGCTGTAATTCTCTGTGTTTTTTTAGTTCTTATTCTTCCAATAATATACCAGACGACAAAGCCGATTAAGGCTAAACTAAGAGCTACAAGCGTCCAAAAGTACCACTGCTTCCAAATTGGTCCGGCAAAACTTAAATAGCCAAAATTTTTAAGGATACGTGGTTCCTTCTTGGGAGTAATCGTGACCTCATTAGAACTTTCTGACTCTTTATCGCTTTTATAAGCGCGAACCATATAGGTATACTTTTTATCAAATTCAATCTTAGCGTCAGTATATTCTTTGGTGTCTTTATTGATTTCCGCTACCAGGACAAAATCAGCATCCGCTTCTTTTTTAGAATAAACCCGATAACCCTCAATATCTTTTGTTTCTGAAGCTTCCCAAGTTAATTTAACTTTTGGCTCATTCTTATCTCTGTCACTAACATCTTCTGCTTTGAGATTTACTGGAGATTTAATCGAGGTGTCAATATTTTTCGAAGGAGCGCTGCCGGCTATACCCGAACCCGGACTAGGGCTGGCTGTGGTTGTCGGACTCGCGCTTGGAGTCGGTGTTGGCGACGAAGCTGGCGTGCCATAAGTTCTAAACCAAAAATCCCGATCTGCTTGAGGGGCACCTGCACCTAAATAAGCAACGCCATTGGCGTAACCGTTAGTTCCTAATTTCCATTGATGGGCATATTCTGTCTCAACTACAATTTTGTAGGTTTCACCGGGAACAAGGGTGCCAGTATTAATCACCGGCTCCCAATCCCAATCTCCAACTCGAGTCCCCCCGGTCGCCACTGTCTCTCCGGTTGAGACTCTGATCAATTTACCACTCAACCAACTGCCCCCGCCATTTCCCGCATAAACATCAATCCTATCCAACTGCGCCATCGTAGGAATAAAAGTCTGGGCAACTTCGTCATAGCTGACAATGTTAATGTTGGAAATAGAAGACGATTCATTCGATTGGTCAAGCTGGCTGGCAAGCGCCATTTCAATCGGGGTTAAGATAAGAGAAACTGCCACAGCCAACCCCAAGACTGATTTTAATAATCTAAATCTTTTCATTTTCCCCTCCTTCTTAAATTTTTTATATTATATCACAAGTTGATTTTGTGGTAAAATATGATTAGAATATAAAGGTCGTAATTTAAAATTGACGATGGGCCCGTAGCTCAGTGGTAGAGCAGAAGCCTCGCAAGGGGCCACTATCTGGAAACAGATAGTCGCAAATTCCGTAAATTGCGGAAACATCTGGTAGGATGACAAGATACCAAAGAAGTAATAATTCTTGTCTGCAGACAATCCGCAGCCAAATCTTGGATTATTCAAGAGAGGTTCAACGACTATAATCGGAACTCCGATTATGCGGAGATGGGATAGTCTGATCTATATGGCGACATATAGTTAACAATCATGTTTAAGCTTTGTGCCGTGGGTTCGATCCCCACCGGGCCCTAATTAAAAAATTACTGTGAAAGCAGTAATTTTTTATAAAAACCCGTTTGTAATTTTCCCGTTATAGCGTCAATTTGAAAAATATGATAAATCCCGCGATAGCAACAAATGTCATATTTTTTATCTGTCGAAGCCAGATCTGGCTCCGCCAGACAGGTTGGATTGCAATATTTATTATAAAATTGGTCTTCTTAATCTTTAAGGAGCTTGCAATAAAAATTTATTCGTATTAAATTATGATTAGCAAACAAGGGAGGCGAGGAACGAGATGAACCGACGCAGATTCGTGAGGATAGTCTCGGCCGTATTCGGATTCGGTTCAGCAGCCATTACCGCAGGTTGCAGTGGCGGAATGAACGAGGGCGAGAGCGTCTTTGCCACAACTCCAACCCTGCACATCCGAGTCCGTCTCAACCAGACCATCGAGAGAACCGTCAGAATCCCCCGAGGGAGTACCGTGCTTGCAGCCATCAGGCGCAGGCCTTTCTACTACCATCAAAGCGACGACGGAACGACCATCATCAAGGAAATTCGCGGCCATTGGCGGTATGCTGTCAACGGGCATCGAGCCCCGCATCTACGCCGGCAAATACCGCCTCACCTCCAACTGCCGCCTCGACCTCTGGTTCATCTAACCTCAAGCTCCAACCCCGACCAGTACCACAAATCGCTTAAGAGTGGCGCACTTAAGCGATCTTAAGACCCAACCCCGCGCCATTTTTTATTTTTACACTGATATCAACCTAATTTTTCTTTATACTATAAATTCAGCGATAGCAGAGATTATACGAATTTTAAACATTTAACTAAAAAACTATTTTTTCAACATCTTTAAAAAGACATCACTCGGGATATCGACTCTGCCGAATCGCTTCATCCTCTTCTTCCCCTTGGCCTGTTTTTTTAATAATTTATCTTTACGCGTCCTATCTCCGCCATAAAGTTTAGCAATGACATCTTTGCGAAAGGCAGAAATATCCTCGCGCGCCAAGACCCTGCCGCCAAAACAGACTTGAATTGAGACTTGAAAATTCTGTTTAGGGATTAATTTTTTTAAACGAAGCGCCATCTTTTTAGCTTCTATCTCCATCCTCTCTTTGGGAATAATTCTTGAAAAGGGCGCTACCATCTCGCCAGCGATCAAGACATCAAGCCGGACTAATTCTGACTCATAATAATCAATAAAAGTATAGCTCATTGAAGCAAAACCCTTGGAGATGCTCTTGAGCTCATCATAAAAATCAATAATAATCTCGGAGAGCGGAATTTCATAAATTAAAATTGAGAGATTTTCGCTTAAAAATTGAGTGTCTTTTTGCTTGGCGCGGCGCCGCGAGAGTGATCCCATCACCATCCCCATATATTGCGCCGGCGTAATTAGTTCCAACTCAACAAACGGTTCTTCGATTCTGCCTTGATTATCATAATCAAACAGATCTTTAAGATCAGCCATTTTTTTATTCTGTTCAATGCGCAGATTGACTGCCGGCGGGGTGATAAAAACATCCACCTTGTGTTCTCTAATTAACCTCTCTTTGACAATCTCTAAATGGAGCATCCCCAAAAAACCCAACCGAAACCCGCGTCCCAAGATCGTCTGGCCGCGGATCGGCTCATAAATAAGCGAGGCGTCATTCAACGACAACTCTTCCAGGGCTTCGCGTAATTTTGGATAATTATCTCCCTCTTCGGTA
>JAHJRZ010000063.1 GCA_018830605.1 Patescibacteria group bacterium
TATTTCCGTCTCCGTCTCGGACCGCGACCGTCAGGGCGCAGGGGCCCGGTTTGATTCGGTCGCTCTTGAAGCTGAATCCTGCCTTGTTGTTCTTGACGTAGCTGGTCGCCACTTCTTTCCACGGCCACCATTGGACGTTGGCGTAAATGGCGAACCAGAGGTGCGCGCCGGCTGGCAGTCCGCGGTCGAAGACGGCGTTGACCGTCTGCGACTTCGCGATGGCCGTGCCGTCGTCAAGGTCGAAGCTGATGCCGATTCCATCTGGCATCGTCAGAGTCGTGTCGGCTCGAGGAGCGGTCGGCTGCTGGCTGATATCCTCATCATTCCAAATGATATGCAGTCCGCCGCCGCCCTGATCCTCTGTCCTAGCCGGCCGTTGAGCCGGTGCCGATGTCCCCAGCATCGCGCGGATCTCCTCTTTGAACTTCTCGAGGTCGTCCAGCACGAGTCGTAGCTCCTGGGTGGTGATGTAGTCACCGATCGCAGGGCCGGCCATCGGCGTTTCAGTCTCGTCCAGAAAGCGTTCCTCTCCGACCTTGACGAGCCACGGCTCGTCATAAGTGCCGAAGATAGATTTGCCATCCTTGCCCAGGATCAAAAACCGTGTCGTCCGTTCTTCCAGTAATCCGTGGACGCGGACAATAAAGGTGTTGATCCCGGGTTGGAGGTCTTCCGGCTCGATGAAGGCCGTGAAAAAGAGCGGGCCGTTCTGGCCGCGCCTCTGTTTTTCAAAGCCGACTCGGCCGGTCCGGACCGCCGTAATCCAGCGGCCGGGTGCCGAGACAGAGCCGAGCTGCGCCCGGCGCAGGTCCTTGAGGGTCTTCTCCTCGTAGGGCTTCTCGGCCGCAGTGCGGTCGCGAAACTCCTCATAGGAGAGCCAGCCGCCGATCCCAATGGCCACGCCCAGCGTGGCGTCAGCTTCGGGCCGAACAGCCGAATTGTAGAGCGCGACATCCATCCGAATCCCCATTGGTTCAGGGATGGTCGGAATCGTGTCATACTCAAACGGTTCCCCGTTTTCGGGAGTGCCGGTGATGACCATCTGAGGATTTCCCTCAATGGCCTTGCCGGTCGTCTCCCCAACAACGGGGATGGATATCAACTGCGCCGGGACGTGGACGCTCAAGATGAGCGCCAGAAGAACGACCAACGCCAACGTCACTCCTCGCGTCTTCATTAGCCTTTACTTCTCCTTATTCTCCTGCGCGCTCGCAGGTTAGTGTGCATCTTTAAGTCCGAGTCTCCCATAAATGGGGGCTCGATTCATTGATAAAAGGCAGTTTTATGAATCAATCCAACCCCCGTTATTCGAAAAACAAGAAATCCGAATGACGAATGACTAAATTATCGAAAATTCTGATTTTGGTCATTTGAGCATTTTTTCGTCATTCTGGTTTCTGATTTCTGATTTATACTCTCGAAAGCGGTAACTGGTAAAGGAGGGGCAAAAACCAGCTACCGCATCCCAAAGTACAAGGCCCACTGCGTGGGAAATCCTAAATCCAAAGCACTAAATCCTAAACGTTTTTTTAATTTTGTATTTTGATTTTTGATATTGTTTAGAATTTAGGATTTAGATTTTTGAATTTCGCTGTCTATGCTGTTTATTTAGCCAGGCCCGGGAAATAGCATAGCGACGTGATTATAGCCTCATAGCAATAAGTTAAGGCATAATTTAAATTGAAATCACATCAAGCTACCACGGGCCCAGGTAAATAAACATCAATTAAATTATGTTGTCAGTATAGCAGAGCCAAGAAAATTTGTCAAGAGTAATTTTTATTAATTCCGCTATCGCGGAAAATACAGATTATTAGAACAAAAATACAATATGTTGTATTAATATTATTGTAGAAGCCCAATCTCTTCCTCAACATCCTCAATCTTCTCTTCTTCTTTTTGTTTCCCCTCGATCATTTCAAAGGACCTGACTCTGTTCTCAATCGCGGCAAAACCAGTGTTAACAGTCTCCATTGTATTTTTAGCATTAGTCAAATGTTTATTTAAGATACGCACGTCACCGCCAAATCTGGTGGTATCTTGACGTAAAGCCTTAATATTATTCATAATTGACCTAGCGCGCTCTTCAATCTTTTTCCCCTCTAATCCCAAAAGAATTATACGCAAAAAATAATAAAAACTATTAGGCGAAACGAGCAGGACCTTTTTCTCTTCAGCATAGGTGACAAACCCGGCTTCTTTAATCGCCAGTTCATAATATATCGGCTCTGAAGGAATATACATCAAGGCAAAATCAACCGTGTTCTCCTCCGGTTTAATGTACTTTCGGGCAATATCTTCAATGTGTTTTCTCGAATCTCTTAAAAATTCTCTTTTAAAGATTTTTCTTTGTTCTTTATCTTTAGCGCGATGGTATTTGCGGAAGTTCTCAATCGGAAATTTAGAGTCGATCGGGATTATGCCTTTGCTTGATTTGACGACCGCATCAACGATTGTCCCATCGCGAAAACGATATTGAATAGCAAAATTGCTTTTGGGAAGTGTCTGCTCCAAAAGGTCGCGCAAGACCTGCTCCCCTAAATTTCCTCGCAGTTTAGGCGAGTGCAGAAAATCCTGGAAATCCTTCATCTGCTTGCCCATTTGGTTTCCCATTTCTTGGACTTGGCCGAGAGCATTCTGTAGATGGGCAAACTGCCGCGCGGCATTATCCAGACGTTTGCTCATGGTGTTGGTCATTCCCTGGACATTTTGATTGAGCATGGTAATGCCTGAATCGTCTTTTAGTTTTTTTTGCTCTTCAAGCGTCTTTTTGTTCTGCTCGAAAATGCGCATAAGCATTAGCACGGCGATAACAACTCCGGCTAAAATTAGTCCGCCAAAGATGTAAATAATTATTGTTTGCATAATATTAATTAGTTAGTGTGAGTCTATCTTATATTAAATATCTAATTTTGTGAATAAAGAGCCGGCGAGGAACAGGGAGAGCGAGGGATGGGGATGAGTGCGATGATCGCATCGCTCTATGTTCTTCGCCGGCTTACGGCTTGTTGGGCTGATGGGGTTCATGGGTCGGGGTAGAAGATGCGATGGAATTCGTCATGGGTGACCGTTCGTACTTTGCCGAACCGATTGCCACCGCAGGATGTGCAACGTTCGTCGCTGGGCCCCATGGGCATGCCGCACTTCGTGCACTGCTTGATCTGGGCCGGGCTTTTGTCGAGGGAGGGGTGACGGTACCCACCGCCAAAACCTGCACCTGCCATGCGACACACCTCTTTTGTGGACCGTTGGTTGCAACGGTCAGAATGGCACGAATATCGTACAAAGTCAATTATATATTATATAAGAGTATTTGTCAATGAAAATTAAACTTCAGAATAAGGACATATTTTGGAGAAGGCGCAGTATAGACAATTGAAAGATGAGGGCTTGGGATCAAATTTCTGGGCCACAATCCCTTCTCGCGCTTCTTGTATTTTTCTTTTGACCGTCTCAATGCGCCGTTCAGTCGGCTTGGATTCGCCGACGATCCCCGAGCCCAAAAAATATAGCCCAACCGAATCCGGCAGCCTGCCTTTTAATTCTTTGTGAGCGAGAGCATAAATTCCTAATTGTAATGATGAAGTTGCCGCCTGATAGGCCTTGTCTTTTGAGTCAACATTTGATGATTTAAAATCAATAATTCTTACCTCGCCATTATCTTCCCAAACAGCATCAATAAAACCGGCAATAGTATCGCGCCCAACTTTAAACCTAAACCTTTGTTCAACTTTGGCGGGAGGAGGATTTAAACGTTCTTTTTTGTAAAAATTTAAAAGCATACGCTTGCCTTTTGTCTTCGCATCATGTTCATGCTCTTCGTTCAAGTAATTATCATTCTGCCAGTTTAAAAGGTAATTATTATATAAATTTTTAAAGGACATTGTTTTTCCATTAATTTTGGCGCGATAAAATTGGGCGACGGCGCGATGCAAGGAACTGCCAAAAGCAGCGGCAAAGTGCTGCATCACCGGAACGCGAATAATTGATGAATTTTCGTATTTATAAGGGCAAGTCAGATAATCATCAAGCTGGCTATAGCTTAAATAGAGTGAGTCGCCAAATCTTTTTTTAATTTTGTGGGATTTTTCTTCTCTGTATAATTCTATCTGCTCAATTTTTTTGATGGTTTGTTTTTGGGTTTCAGTAATTACTCTTTTGCCCAATGCCTCGGCAATAAAAGGAGAGGGCATTGAGGCGCAAGTCAAGTATAGTTCTTCTTTGGCGCGGGTCATCCCTACATAAAAAAGCCGGCGCTCTTCTTCAATATGCCAGTCGCCTTGCGGCAAGATCTCTTTAATAAATTTATCCGGAAGATCAAGGTTCTCTCCGCGCCTGGTCGAAGGAAATCTTCCGTCAATTAAAGAAGAGATAAAGACGATTTTAAATTCAAGCCCTTTGGCAGCGTGAGCAGTCATCACATTAACTGCATTAATATCCGGGTCGCGCTCTCGCTCTTCCGGCGCTGTGCCTGAATCCAAAATAGTGTCTATGTATTCTATGAGATGCATTATTGTCGGCGCTTTAACAATGCGCTGGAAGCTGTTGAGATGATCAAAAAAGAAGGAGATGTTTCTGATTTTTATCTCGTTTTCCGGAGTGTCAGAATTAAGGCGGAGCTCTTTGATGACATCCTTATCATTTAAAAATTGGTATAAGACCTCGCCGGGCAGTCTTTTTTTTGAGAGTTCGCGATACTTTTTAATATCCTTGATGATCATTCTTACCTTTTCTTTTGATTCTGGCGAGATAGATAAATTATTTTCATCTATCTGACTCATTACCGCATAAAGGGCGCAGTTTTTTCGGCGGCAGAAGTCGTTCAGCTCGATCAGGTCGTTAATATCAAGATTATAGATGGATGATAGCGCCAGATGATAAAGGGCGAGATTGTCGTGATTGGTCGTCATAAGGCGCAGAAAATTCAATAAGAGTTGGATCTCGGGCCGGCGGTAAAGATTTTTATCCCCGGAGAATTGTGAGGGAATATCATTAAGATTTAAGGTCTTAATAAAGCTTTCAGCATAAGAATTCGCGCGCACGAGAATTGCAATATCTTTAAATTGAGTTGATTTATTTTTAACTTTTTTCTTAATGATTTCCGCGATCTTATTCGTTTCTGAAGCCTCGCTGTCAAAATAAAGAAACTCGACCCTTCCTCTTTTTTTAGTCTGGGCGATTAATCTTTTGTTTATTTTATTGCTTATTTCCAAGCGATCAGGATTGTTATGCTGAATAAAATTATATGAAGTATCAAGAATCAGCTGAGTGGAGCGATAATTTTTGGACAAGACAATCGTTTTGGCTTGAGGATAGTCTTTTTTAAAATTAAGAACATTAGAGATAGCGGCTCCGCGGAAGCGATAGATGCTCTGGTCATCATCAGCCACGACCGTAATATTATTTCCCGCGGCCGCGATAATCTTAACTAATTCATTTTGGATGTAATTTGTGTCCTGGAATTCATCAACCAAGATGTATTTGAATTGGGTTTTGAGCTGGTACAGAACCTCAGGGTATTTTTTAAGCTTTGATAATAAACGAAAGATAAGATCGCCAAAATCCAGATAATTATGTTTTTGCAAGAGTTCTTGATAAGTTTGATAAGTTTTAGCAATCTCAAGCTGAATTTTGTCATTCTTTGTTTTTTTGGCCCAAGCAAGATATTCTTGGGCAGAGATATTCTCGTCTTTAGCTCGTGAGATAATTCGTAGAATTGTCTCAATAAATTTAGTCGGATTGGTCGGCGGCCGGAGTTCTCTTAATTTAAATTTATAGAGGTTATCGCGGAAAAAAAGAATCTGCTCACTTTTTTTTAAGATTTTAAAATCCGGGTCAAGGCCAAAAAGGACGGCATTCTGGCGTAAGATCTCATCAGCAAAAGAATGAAAAGTTGAGATGTATGTTTCAACCACGCCAATGGGAAGCAGGAGGTCTACCCGCTCTTCCATCTCCTGCGCCGCCTTATCAGTAAAAGTAAGGGCTAAGATCTCGTTGGGTTTAGCCAGTCCCTTTTCAATTAGATAAGCGATACGAGTAGTAATTACTTTGGTCTTGCCTGTGCCGGCTCCGGCAATAATAAGTAAGGGACCGTCACTATAAGTAACGGCTTTTTTCTGTTCTGGATTTAATCTTTTAAGAAGATTCATTATTTAAAAATGAGCCTAATGGCAA
>JAHJRZ010000064.1 GCA_018830605.1 Patescibacteria group bacterium
CTTCCAGTTGCACCTTGCCGACATTGCCGGATTGCCGATCGCTGGGTTCGCTGAGTTGCTGACCTTGCTGGCATCGCCGACATTGCCGGTCGTACCACAGCGCCGCATTTCTTGCCTCGATCTTCGAGGATCCTCTACGGATAAAACAAGAGATGCGGCGCGCTTTGTTTTTATTAAGAGAATTCTTTATTGTTCGAGGCGATAGCCGAGAACTCTAAATTTTTAGTTCTCGTCGTCAGCGACTCCTCGAACAGTAAAACATGTGTTTTGTAATTTTTTTGTGCTAAAATAGGATTATATGGCACAGGATGATCATCCAGAGCGGGAAACAGTAAACAGTAAACAGGAAACAGAAGAACAAGCGGCAGAAGAACGGCCTGATTTTGAGGTTAAAGAGGAAATAAAAGAAAGCAGAGAACAGGAAGCAGTCAAACCGGAAATTCCTGAAACAACTAAACCCGAAATGCCTAAAGAAGAGAACATCTCCACCGGCGGGCCCGGCACCCAGGGTCAACCGACGCAAACAACGCCACCACCCCAAACCCAAGAAGAAAAAACAGAAAAGATAAAAGAAGGACTTAAAAAACCAATTCATACCGGCACTCCGCGAGAAAGAGTAGAATCGAGTGAAATTGAAGGCAAGCATAACAAAGATGTTTTGAGCCAGCCATAAAATTATGTATTACTTACTCTTTTTAATTGTTGTTATTGCGGCAGTAATTATCACTCATCTTTTTATTAAACAAAAAAAAGAGGAGAATAAAATTCTCTCTGCTTCAAATTTGGTCTTATTTAGAATAAAAGTTCCCAGAGAGATCAAGCTCAAAGAAGGGGAACAACAGAAGACCTTTGTTGATCTTTTATCCGTCTCGGAGCAGCTCTTTGCTTCATTCCATGGTATTTATCAAAAAGGAATCTCGCGCTTCACCGGCTCCCAGCCCACGATCTCACTTGAAATAACTTCTTTTAATAATGAGGTTGCTTTTTATGTCGGCGCCGCCAGAGAATTAGCCGCCTTGATTGAAAAACAGCTCCACTCTTACTTCCAGTCCTCACAGATCGAGAAGATAACGGAACATAAACTATTTATTCCAGAAGAAGGATACGTCTCGGCCCGCACTTTTAAAGCCAGCTCATCTTTTGTCCTGCCGATCCGCACCTACAGATTAATGGAAGCCGACCCTTTAAATTCTTTGACAAGCTCTATCTCTAAAATGGGGCCCGGGGAATCAGCTGCTATCCAAGTATTAATCAAGCCCCTCTCCAACAAATGGCGGGGAGGATCAATCAAAGCGATCAAACTCGTCCAAGAAGGCAAGAGCCCCAATATGGTTTCGGGCGCAGAGTGGCTCTCAAAAATCGGCGAATTCGTCTCAAGTTTAGCCCGTAGTTTAAGCTCAAGCCATAACCCCCCAACCATTGAACCAAATAAACAATTAACCCCAATGCAGGAGAAACAGATCCAAGCTATCCAAGAAAAAGCTAATAAAGTCGCCTTTGAGACCCAGATCAGAATCCTCGCCTCGTCAGGGGAGACGGAGCATGCTGAAGCCATTAGCCAAACGACTGCTTCTGCTTTTTCCCAATACTCAAACCCTGAAGGAAATAGTTTAGTTGAGACCACCCCTAAAAATAAAGATAATTTTATCAAGAGCTACATCTATCGCTTTTTTGAGGATGGCGAGCCAAAAATGCTTTTAAATACGGAAGAGTTAGCTTCTATCTTCCATTTTCCCAATCAATATGTTGAAACACCAAACTTAGTTCTTCTTTCAGCTAAAGATGCGCCGGCCCCGACCAATCTGCCTAACGAGGGGACAAGAATCGGTGAGGCGATCTTCCGTGGGACAAAACAACTAATACGTATCAAAGACGACGACCGGCTGCGCCATATGTATATTATCGGCAAGACCGGAGTCGGCAAGTCAACTATGATGGAGACGATGATTCAAGATGACCTTGAAAACGGTAAAGGGATAGCGGTGATTGATCCGCACGGCGAGCTGATTGAGCATATTTTAAAGATGATTCCCAAAGAGCGGGCTGAAGATGTTATTCTCTTTGATCCGGGCGATATGAGCCGGCCCTTGGGCTTGAATCTTTTGGAGTGGAAGACGCGCGAAGAGAGAGATTTCTTGGTGCAGGAATCAATCTCTATTTTTTATAAATTATTCGATCCCACGCGCCAAGGATTCATCGGCCCGCAGTTTGAACACTGGATGAGAAATGCCGCTCTGACCTTAATGGATCAGCCCGAAGGTGGAACTTTAATTGAGATTCCCCGTCTTTTTACCGATAAATCTTTTGAAGATGAGTGCGTTAAAAATATCAAGGACGACACGGTCAAGCGCTTCTGGACCGAGCAGTTAGCTAAAACTTCTGATTACCATAAATCAGAGATGCTCAATTACTTCACCTCAAAATTCGGCCGCTTTATGACTAATGATATGGTCAGAAATATTATGGGCCAGAGCAAATCCGCTTTTGATCTGCGTGAAATTATGGACTCTAAAAAAATATTTCTCGCCAATCTCTCCAAGGGCAAGATGGGCGAGGTCAATTCCAATTTAATCGGTATGATTCTGGTGGCTAAACTGCAGATGGCGGCCATGAGCCGAGTAGATATTCCTGAAGAAAAACGGGAGAACTTCTTTCTTTATGTTGACGAGTTCCAAAATTTTGCCACTGATTCTTTTGCCACAATTTTATCCGAGGCGCGTAAGTACCATTTAGGATTAATTATTGCCAATCAATATATCGCTCAAATTGAGGAACAGATAAGAAATGCTGTTTTTGGCAATGCCGGAACCTTGGTCTCTTTTCAGATTGGAGCAGCTGATGCCGAATACGTGGCTAAAGAGTTTGAGCCGATCTTTGGCGAAGAAGATTTAATCAATGTTGATAAATTCCACGCCTATATTCGGCTCTTAATTGATAAAGTGCCGGCCCCGCCCTTTTCTATGCGCACTATTAAGCTTGATTATCCTGGCGGGATGGAGCTCTCAAGCGCAATCCGCGAATTATCTAATTTTAAATACGGCCGTCCGCGTGATGAAGTTGAAGGAGAGATTCGCGAGAGAACCAAAGTGATTGAGCCGCCGCCAATGGGAGGTGGAGGAGGAAGTTTCGGCCCAGGAACAAAGCCCAGCCAGTCGCCCTAAATTTTAAATAGGACTTACGCAAAATTATTGTTCGAGCGAGTCTCGCCGCTGACGAGACGAGTCGAGAACTATCAGCCTTATGACTTATTAATTTTCAGGCAATTGCTTATTTTTTAATAAGTGCTAACCTGTAAAATTTATTGAAATAGAAAACGGGCGGGGGTTGTGGAACGATGGAATAAGTTGTTGATGAGAAGCTTGCGCTCCTCTAACTTATTCCTCCACGAGTCCTCGCCCGTTTCATGTCTGCTGCGTTTGATTCGCCCTCGGGCGAATCAGTGGCTTAAAACCTCCAGATCGTAGAGCAGATCCAGGAACCTCCCATAGACGTCAAGCACAACTCGTCCCGCCTCCGCCACTTCCGACACCCGGTCGGGAGGGGCGTTTTCGATCCCTCTCGTCAGAAGGAACCTGACCGGATCAAGATGGCCGATTTTGGCCATCTTGCGCTTTCTTTCAACGCAGAGTTTTTGCACATCTGCGTCGAGGTCAATACCAAGCAACGCCGCCAACTTCTCAAGGACAACTCCTTTCGGCACCCTTCGGCCGCACTCATAGGCCGAAATTGCCTGGGAGCTCACTCCGATTCCACCGCCCACCTCTTGCTGGCTTAGCCCTCTCTTTTTGCGCGCCAGCGCTAAGAGAAACCCCAACTCATTGGTGCGTACCATTCTCTTTCCCTTCTTTCTCTTTCGAGAAAAGGAGGATGATCCTCTCTCGATGGGTAGGCCTGGCCGACTCACGACTACAACTCAAATTTGGGCTTATCTGAACAAAAACATTAAATCATACTATTAGAATTTTGTCAAGACTTGAACTAATTACTCTTTGAATTTATAATAAAGTCAGATTATGACTCAAAAGAATCAAAAGAAATTAGACCAAGTTGTAAAATTAATTGTCAAAAAATTCAAGCCGGAAAAGATAATTCTCTTTGGCTCTTATGCTTGGGGCAAACCAAATGAAGACAGTGATGTCGATCTTTTTATTATTAAAGAGACAGACAATACCAGAGAAACTGCGATGGAGATAGACGGCTCGATTTTCCCGCGTCCTTTTCCGATTGATCTAATTGTTTATCGACCTGAAAACGTCAAAAAGAGAATAGTGATGAATGATTTTTTTATTCAAGATGTAATCTCTAAAGGTAAAATCCTCTATGAAAAATAAAAGCAGGCTTTGCTTCGGCAAAAATTAAATCATTTGTGCTTAAAATAATAAATTCCCAGCCAGAGGCTGGTCGGCCTGTGGCCGAAAAACAAAAACAGAAAGGGTAAAATGAAAACAAAAACAAAAAGTAAAATTTCAAAAGTGAAACTCTTGACTCTTAAATCAGAGCTCGA
>JAHJRZ010000065.1 GCA_018830605.1 Patescibacteria group bacterium
ATCTCCGGGTATCGAAGGCCAACGAATAGAGATCAAAAGACAATCCTCTAAAATTTTCCAAGTATGAGTGACGCCCGCGTCATAAAAACAATAATCGCCTTCTTTTTTAAGAATAATTTTTTTGTTGTCTTTGGGAAAATCAAATTCAACTTTGCCGTAAACCAAGATGCCCAAGGTTTTGGCTGTTTTTTGCGTGCCCAAAGATGATTTTTTTTCGCCCGCCCTTAATTTATCCCACTTTAATTCAAAAGCCTTGGTTTTGAAGGGAGAGCCCTCCTCCATAAAATGCCCCATAAACCAGCCCTTATGTTCAGACGTCAGCTCATCCAAGTTGCCTTGAATAATTTTATCCATAGTGATTTTATCTTAACACAAGAGCCACACTTTTGCGACGGCCGTTTAAAAAGTGTGGGTTTAGCTTGATTTTAGGCCATTTTTAGATTAATCTTAGTCATATATGAAAATTGCGCTCATTCATGACTTTTTAACTAATTTCGGGGGCGCGGAAAGAGTTCTTAAAAACATCTCTGATATTTTTCCTGATGCGCCGATTTTTTGTTTGCTTTATGATGCCCAAAAATTGCCTCAATTTAAGGATAAAAAAGTAATTCAATCATCACTTTATAAATATCCTAATTTTATTAAAAAAAAAGAAGTTCTCTTTCGCCCAAAATGCCCCCAAGCGATTGAGGAGTTTGACCTCTCAAAGTATGATATCGTTATTTCCAATACCAATTCCTTTTGCAAGGGAGTAATTACTCCGCCCTCGACCCTGCATATTTCCTATATTCAAAGTCCCACCCGATATTTATGGGATTATAAAGACGAGTATTTAGACGAACATAATGCCAGAGGGATAAAGCGATATTTTTTGGAAAAATTATTTCTAAAAATGCGGCTCTGGGATTATGAGGCAGGCCAACGTCCTGATTATATTATTGCTAATTCCAAAAATGTTGCCAAAAGAATCAAAAAATATTATCGAAGAAAATCAAAAGTTATTTACCCCGGAACAGATTTGGATAAATACCGTCATTTCGACGAGCAGAGCGAGGAGAAATCTGACTTTTATTTAATCGTCTCTCGGCTTTCCAAGTATAAAAAAGTCGATCTGGCGATCCGCGCTTGTAATAAATTAAAAAAGAAATTAGTAATTATTGGTGAAGGATCAGATAAAAATTATTTAGAAAGTATTGCCGGCCCGACAATTGAATTTAAGGGTTTTTTGCCCGATAAAGAAGTACGTAATTACTATCAAAAAACCAAGGCGTTTTTATTCCCAGCAGAAGAGGATTTTGGCTTAACGCCGATCGAGGCCATGGCTTCAGGCACTCCGGTTATTGCCTATAAAAAAGGCGGACTTTTAGAAACTGTCAAAGAAGGATTATCCGGAACATTTTTTAACAAACAATCAGCTAACGGATTATGCCGAGCCATAAAAAAATTTGAAAAAATGAAATTTGAGCCAGTCCAAATCAGAGAATCAATTAAAAAATTCAGTTTAAATAATTTTAAAAAAGAATTTAAAAATTTTGTCGAAGAAAAATATCAAAAATTTAAAAAACGTCAATAAAATCGCGTACGCGAAAAAATTGACGTTTAATGAACAAAATAATTAACAGACAGAATAAAAAAATAATGAGAAAAAAGATTTTGGGCATTCCGGTCGACGGAGTAAACTTTCAACAAACCCTGAACGAGATTGAAAAATTAATTAAAAGCGGTCAATCACATCAAGTTGCCACGGTTAATCCTGAATTTATTGTTGCGGCGCAAAAAAATGAAAAATTTAAGCGGGTTCTTAATAATTCGTCGTTAAACACTCCTGACGGCAGAGGAATTATTTGGGCGATGAAATTTTTGCACGGTATAAAATTAAAGGAACGGGTGACAGGCATTGATTTATTTTGGGCGCTCTCTAAACTATCTGAAGACAGGGGATACCGAATTTTTATGTTGGGAGGAGAGCCGGGTGTGGCCAAAAAAGCGGCAGGGAGAGTCAAGATGATCCATCCGCGGGCAAAAATCTGCTATACTTATCCGGGCTCGCCTAAAGAAACGAAAAAAATCCGAAGATTGATAAATCATACCCGGCCCAATATTCTATTTGTCGCATGGGGATCACCAAAACAAGAAATCTGGATTAGAGAGAATCTTAAAAAATTTCGCTCGCCGCTCACAGCCATAGGAGTAGGGGGGACATTTGATTTTGTCGCTGGTGTTAGAGTTCGTGCGCCAAGGTGGATGCAAAAAATAGGAATGGAGTGGCTTTATCGTTTATTCCAGGAGCCCAAAAGATTCGGACGCATTTGGACGGCGGTAATTAAATTTCCGATCGCTGTCATTAAATCAAAAATAACAAAAAAGTTTAAGAGATAAAAACCTGAAAAATCTGGCAATTGCCAGAAAATGTCGAATTTTTGACCTGAAATGCAGACAAAAATTATCAAAATTGATAAATTTAATCCTGAAAAGGAAAAAATCAGTGAAGTGGTTGAAGTATTGATAAAAAGCGGAGTAATTGCTTTTCCTACGGATACGGTCTATGGAATTGGCGTTAATGCGTTAAATAAAAAAGCAGTCAAGAGAATTTATGAGATTAAAAAGCGAGATAAAAATAAACCTCTTATTATTCTCGTCGGCAGAAAAAAAGACGCCCACAAAATCTCGCATTTTAATGCGACCGCACAAAAATGCGAAGTTAGATTTTGGCCGGGACCTTTAACATTAGTCCTGCCGGCGAAAAAAGATATCCCTAAATACTTAACCTATAATGGCACAATCGGCATCAGAATGCCGAATAACAAAATATTTATCGCTCTCGCCAAATCCTGCGAATTTCCTATTGCCACAACAAGCGCCAATTTGTCAGGGGAGACGAGCGCGACTTCGGCGCAAGAAGTAGCGGAAAAATTAGGCCTGCCCGGCGAAGCTTCAGCGAAGACGGATGAAGATATTGATTTAATCATCGACGGCGGAAGAACGAAATCAAATGTCGCCTCAACTGTTTTGAATTTAACCTCAAAAACTCCCAAAATAATCCGCCAAGGAAAAATTACTCTCAAACAGATCAAATAACCACACATCGGTGTCTACACATCGGAGGTGTAAGTGCCGATGTGTGGCAAAAATAGGCCGCCGGCTTGACAGGATTTGAGATGTATGCTATAATGATTGCAATCTGTAAAAGACGTTTGTACCTATTCCATTGGGGCATTGAGCCCTGGGAGTGTTTCAGAAGATGGCCAAACACGAAGGAATCGTGATTCAAGTCGTCAAAGAACTGAAGGATGTTGCCTTTGGAAGACTGAACAATGGCGAAAGCGTCTTCATCATCGGCAAGGCTGTGACCGCTGGTTGCGACTTCGCTGATGGACCGATCGAGAACAAGTATGTCTTGGGTGTCATAAAGCCTAACGACGAACCAGAACGCCAGGATAGGACACCCTGGGTCTGCATCAATATCAACCGGATGGCAACTGAAGAGGAGTTCCAGGCCTCGACCCCGCTCTCGATCAAGGACATCGCCGGGTCGAACGGCAACGACAACCACGACATCGTCGTCGACCCGGACGAGCTGGACGACGCCGCTGACGGTCTCGGCACAACGATCGCATCGATGCTGCCTCCGATCGACGAGAAAACGGAGAAGAAAAGGATTAGCGCCGAGCTGACAGATGATGAAGATATCGACCCGGACGACCCGCGTCATGCACCACTCGTGAAGACGCGACTGAAGGAAGTCAAGGCGGAACGCGAGAAGCTCGGCCGCAGTTACACTGCCCAACTCCTGACCAAGGGCGCGATTCCCGGCCTCATCATTGAGGAGGCCAAGCGCCTCGTCGAGCTGGGCCCGGAGGTCTACTGGAGCAACGCAAGCACCCCAACGAAGTAAAGCTCGCCGATTCGAAGGCCGTCGCCGTCGCCTAGCACCACCAGCCATACCCGCCCAGCACAACCGTACCATAAAGGAACCCTGTCTCATCGGAGACATCTCAATCCGATAGGGTTCCTTTTTTATTTATCCTCTTGACTTTCAAAATACTTTTGTTATGATTAAATAACAACAGAGGCCCCGCGAGGGGCATTGTTTTTAGCCGAAGCTAAAAACAATTTTCAATTATCAATTAACAATTTTCAAACATGTTTGATAAAGAATTTAGATCCGCCATTAAACAGATCTGCGACGAACGCGGCATCAGCGAAAAATCTGTTTTTGAAACCATTGAGCAGGCGCTCGCCGCCGCTTATCGTAAGGACTATGGCCGGCCCGAACAGAGAATCGAGGTAAAGCTTGATCCCAATACCGGCAAGATGAAGGTAGCCCAAGTTTTTGAAGTAGTTAAAAAAGATGAATTTGAGAATGAGAATAATCAGATTCTATTAAAGGACGCCAAAAAATCCCAAAAAACAGCTAAAATTGGGGACTTAATCAAAAAAAAGCTAAAGCCCCACTCTGATTTTGGCCGCATTGCGGCCCAGACCGCCAAACAAGTAATTATTCAGCGCATCCGCGAAGCAGAGCGCGATGTCGTATTTGGCGAATTTAAAAAGAAAGAAAGCGAGATTATAAATGGAACAGTGCAGCGGATTGAAGGCCGCAATATTATTATTGATTTAGGAAAGACCTCGGGCATTATGTTTCCCACAGAACAGGTTGAGGCAGAAAAATATTATCTTGGCCAACGGCTCAAATTATATCTTGTCTCGGTTGAAGAATCAGCCAAGGGGCCGGTCATGGCGCTCTCGCGCTCTCATCCAGGCTTAATCTCCGAGCTCTTTAAGCTTGAAGTGCCGGAGATCTCCGCTGGCGCGGTTAAGATAATGCATTGCGTCCGTGAAGCCGGCTCCCGCACTAAAATCGCGGTCGCCTCCACTCAAGAAGGAGTGGATCCGGTCGGCTCTTGCGTAGGCCAGAGGGGTTCGCGCGTGCAGGCCGTCTTAGCCGAGATCAGCGAGGAGAAGATCGACATCGTCCTTTATGATAAAAAGAAAGAAACCTACATTAAAAACGCGCTCTCTCCAGCTAAAGTTGATGAGGTTAAGATTGATAAAGAAAAAAAAGAAGCTAAGATCACCGTCTCAGAAGACCAGCTCTCGCTCGCCATTGGCAGAGAAGGCCAGAATGTCCGCTTGGCTTCAAAATTAACCGGATTTAATATTGATATTTTAAAAGAGGGAATTAAAAAAGACAAAAAATAGGAGGATTTATGAACGATGAACTGAATAATTTTAAAAAGAGATTTTCTGCTGAAGCAAAAAGTATTTTAGTCGCCAGCCAAAAGATAGCTCTAACCTTAAACCAAGAATTAAACTCAAACCATATTTTGGCGGCCCTGGTCTCGGCCAAAGGAACCTTGTCTTCAGATTTACTGCGAGAGGAGGGGATGACGCTCGAAAAAATAAAAAGAGCGCTCTCGCCTAAAAAAGAAACCATTAAATCCGAGAAACAAAGACCAACTATCTCCAGTGATGGCGCTAAAACAATCAAGGTCGCCTTTGGAAAAGCTAAAAAATACAGCCACTCGCGCGTCGGTTCAGAGCATCTGCTTCTGGCGATTATGGCTGATAAAGATTTAGAAGCCTATGATCTCTTAAAAAATTTGGGGATAGATCTCTTTTCAATCAAAGAAAAGATCGTCGGGCTCTTTAAAGAATCAAATAGAATTGAAAAATTGGAAAATATGATGGCAGAAGGTGACATTTTCGGGCCGAGTTTAGCTCATGAGATGGGTGGACCGGTGCTCGCCAAAACCAAGACCAAGAAAAAGACGCCGGCTTTAGATTTTTTTGCCACTGATCTGACAGCCAAGGCGCGGCGCCAAGAATTAGATCCCCTAATCAATCGCCAGGATGAGCTTGAAAGAACAATTAAAATCCTAAACCGGCGCACTAAAAATAATCCGGTCTTGGTTGGCGACCCGGGAGTAGGCAAGACCGCCATTGTTGAGGGGCTGGCGCAAAAAATTATCCAAGCTGATGTTCCGCCGGTCCTGCGCGAAAAGCGGCTTCTCTCGCTCGACATGTCGCTCTTGGTCGCCGGAACTAAATATCGCGGAGAGTTTGAAGAAAGAATTAAAAAAGTGGTCCAAGAGATAAAAGATTCCAAAAATATTATTCTTTTTGTTGATGAGATTCATAATATCGTGGGCGCGGGTTCTGCAGAAGGTTCAATTGATGCTGCCAATATTCTCAAACCCCAGTTATCAAAGGGTGAATTGAGGCTGATCGGCGCCACGACCCTAGACGAATACCGAAAATTCATTGAAAAAGACGCTGCCTTAGAGCGCCGTCTGCAGGTAGTTAAGGTTCTCGAGCCGAGCAAGGCCGATACCATCAAGATTCTTGAAGGAATCAAAAAAAATTACGAAGAACACCATCAAGTTGAAATTTCAGATGAAGCGATCAACTCATCAGTTGAATTTTCCAGCCGCTATATTCAAGACCGTTTTCTGCCTGACAAAGCGATTGATCTTTTGGACGAGGCCGCTTCCTCGGTCGGCCTGGAGCAATTTAACAGCACAGTGGCTAAAAAATTAGGTAAGATCGAGTCATTGATCAAAAAAATTTCTCTTGAAAAAGAGAAGATGGTTGAGGCGCAAGATTTTGAAAAAGCGGCCAAACTTCGTGACCAGGAATTATCCTTAAAAAGCGAGGAGAAAGAATTAAAACGGAAGTTTAATCTTATAAAAAATAAAGGGAAGACGATCAGGCGCGAAGATATCGCCCGGGTCGTTTCTGAATGGACCGGTGTTTCAGTCACCTCTTTGGTTAAAGACGAGCTCAAAAAATTTAAAAACCTCGGGCATCAAATTAAAAAAAGAATTATCGGTCAGGATAAGGCAGTCAAGGCGGTCTCCAGCGCGATCCAGCGTTCGCGCGTCGGCGTTTCTTCTGAATCCAGGCCCATCGGCTCTTTTATTTTCTTAGGGCCGACCGGCGTCGGAAAGACTGAACTTGCTAAAGCCATTGCCGATTCTGTTTATGAAGAAAAGCAGGCGCTGATAAAACTTGATATGAGCGAGTTTATGGAAAAACATAATATCTCGCGTCTGGTCGGTGCCCCTCCGGGATATGTCGGTTATGAGGAAGGCGGCAAGTTGACCGAAGCGGTTCGGCGCAAACCCTATTCCGTCATTCTTTTAGACGAGATTGAAAAAGCCCATCCCGAGGTTCAGAATATGCTTCTGCAGATTCTGGAGGATGGCTTTCTGACCGACTCTGCCGGCCGGCGCGTTAATTTTAAAAATACCATTATCATCCTCACCTCAAATATCGGCACTAAAGCGCTGACCAAAGAAGCGGCCCTCGGTTTTCACTCCAAAGGCGAAGACAAAAAAGCTTCAAAGAATCGTTATGAATCAATGCGGCGCGATATTATGGCAGATTTGTCAGAACATTTTAGGCCGGAATTTTTGAATCGCCTTGATAAGATTATCATCTTCAATTCTCTCTCAAAAAAGGATATTAAAACCATAGTTGAGCTTGAACTTGGAAAACTGATCCGGCGCGTCAAAAAACACAATGACTTTGAACTTAAAATAGACGAGAGAGCTAAAAAAGAAGTTGCCAAAAAAGGGTATGACCCCAAACTCGGCGCCAGGCCGGTACGAAGAGTAATTGCTGAATTGATTGAAGATAAACTCTCCCAAGCCCTGCTTTCAGGCGAGATTAAACCTGGCCAAAAAATCAAAGTCTCATTTAAGGATAAAAAAGTGATTTTGGAATAATGAAAGACGAAAAAATTCTTCTTCAAAATGCCAGCTCTTATTTGACCAGGGAGGAAGTAGATTTTGTTAAAAAAGCACTTGCTTTTGCTAAGATTTCTCATCGAGGACAAAAAAGAATCTCGGGTAAGGATTATATTGTCCACCCCTTGTTTGTGGCGAGAGTTTTGTCTGATTTAAAGCTCGATGCCAACTCCATTTCCGCCGCTCTTTTGCATGATGTCTGTGAGGATACTAAAATTACTCCTTCTAAACTAAAAGAAAAGTTTGGGCTTGAGATAACACAAATTGTGACCGTGCTGACTAAGTTAAAAAAGATTTCAGTTCAAGAAAAAGACCTGCCTGCCGGCAGGCAAGGCATCGAACAGTTTGACCAACGGACATTAATCGCCATCAATGCCTTAAGACGAGTCTTTTTTGCTATGGCTCGGGATTTGCGTATTGTAATTATCAAGATTGTCGACCGATTGCATAATATAAAAGACATTCACGTTTTTGACCGACAAAAACAGAAACGCATTGCCCGCGAAACGCTTTACATTTATGCGCCACTCGCCTCTCGCCTAGGAATGGGGGAGTTTAAGGCAAATCTCGAGGACGGCGCCTTTAAGATCTTAAATCCTAAAAGGTATAAAGAGATTAAAAAGCACTACCACCAAGTCTTAAGCCGAGCTAAAAAAATGATTAAAAAAACCTTGAACGATTTAGAAAAAAAATTAAAATCAGCCGGCATTGAAGCTAAGATTACTTCGCGTGTTAAAAATATTTACAGCATCCACAAAAAATTAATTAAAGTACGTAATAATTACGAGCGGCTTTATGACCTCCTGGGAATCCGCCTGATTGTTGAAAATAATGAAGACTGCTATAAGGTTTTGGGTATCCTGCATGAAAATTTTAGGCCGATCCCAGGACAATTTAATGATTATATTGCTCTGCCTAAACTCAACGGCTACCAATCAATCCACACAATCGTCTATATTAACCATTCTACTCCTTTAGAATTTCAGATTCGAACCTCTAAAATGGATTATCAGGCCAATTTTGGCATTGCTTCGCACTTCCATTACAGCGAAATTGTCAAGCCGAAAGACGAGCTTAAAAGAAAAGAAATTAAGACCCCCAAGCGCGAACTGGCTTGGATTAAAGAGCTCGCCCTTTGGCAAACAAAAATTAAGGATTCAAAAGCTTTTATCAAAGAACTTAAGATTGATTTTTTTAATGACCGCATCTTCGTCTTTACACCCAAAGGCGAGGTCAAGGACCTGCCCCAGGGCTCAACCCCGATTGATTTTGCCTACGCGGTCCATTCTTATATCGGCGACCATGCTTGCGGAGCTAAAATTGACGGGATGATGAGATCACTTGATTATAAATTAGGCAATGGCGAGATGGTAGAAATTATGATTAATAAAAACCAAAAAGGACCCAGCCCAGATTGGCTAAAATTTGTAAAATCCGCTTCAGCTAAAGATAAGATCAGAAGCTATTTAAATAAGCTCAAAAAAGAAGACTCTTTCATTTTTCATTGAGATGTGAAATAATAATTGTGTCTTGGAAGAAGGGAGGTGCCAGAGTGGCAACCGTGCTTGTAGTTGAAGACGAAGAGTCGATCATGACAATGTTGAAAGCCAGACTCACCTTGGCAAAACACACGGTCATTAAAGCAGAGACGCTGGAGATGGCGCAAGAAAAGGTTGGCCAATCCGGGCCACCAGATCTGGCTCTTGTCGATTTGTATCTCTCTGATACGTACGCTGAAGGAATCGAGACGTGCCGCTGGGCAAAAGAAGATCTCAAGATCCCAGTTATTGCCATGAGTGCCTTTCTTGACCGAGATCTTCGACAAAAAGCCGAGGCCGTGAGTGACGCTGTGCTGCGTAAACCCGAAGACCTCCAGCTCATCATCCCAACCATCGAAAGACTGACCGCTCAAGGGGCAGATTGACACTTCAATGTCGTTGCCAATTCGCCCCTTTTTTATTTGACACCTGCCATTTTTTTTGCTACAATAGGTTAAAATAACCATATAATCAATTATCCTATGCCCAGAAAAAAAACAACCCGAGGCAGACCCAAAGCCAAAAGAACTTATCAACGTCGAGCAGTAGCCAGCCGCCAGCAAACAGCCGCCAGCAAACAGCCGCCAGCTGGAAGCTGGAAGCTGGAAGCTGGAAGCAGGGGGCCGATTAGGCGCGTCAAGGGAATGCACGACATTCTGCCCAAAGACCAGAAGTATTTTGAATTAATAAAATTTATGGCGCTCAAGCACTTCCGGCTTAATGGTTTTGAACGGATTGATGTGCCGACGATTGAATACGCATCTTTATTTTCCAAAGGCACGGGCAAAGATACTGATATTGTGCAAAAAGAAATGTATTATCTCGCTTCAAACGATGAAGAAAAAGAGCCGATGGCTCTTCGCCCTGAAGCGACTCCGGGCATTGCTCGCGCTTATGTCGAACACGGAATGTTAAATCTGCCTCAGCCCATGATGCTTTATTATGTAGCCCCGATGTTTCGGCGCGAAAATCCCCAAAAGGGCAGGATGCGAGAATTCTGGCAGTTTGGCGTTGAGGTCTTAGGGACGAGCAACCCTTCGAGTGACGCCCAGGTTATTAAAATGGCTTGGGATATTCTTGAAGATCTGGGATTAAAAGATTTAACTCTAGAGATTAATTCTCTCGGCTGCCGCAATGACCAAAATAATATGCGTGAGATCTTAATCTCTTATTTTGAAAAGAAAAAACAATATTTATGTGAAGACTGCAAACGAAGACTCACGGTTAATCCTTTCCGCATTCTTGACTGCAAAGAGGAAAAATGCAAAAGAATCGCCGAGGACGCGCCCCAGATTATTGATCATCTTTGCGCTCACTGCCGCAATGATTTTAAAAAAGCCTTAGAGATGCTTGATGAATTAAGCATTCCTTATGATATTAATACGCGGCTGGTGCGCGGCCTTGATTATTATTCTAAAACCGTCTTTGAGATTACACCTGCCAAAGACAAATCGCGCCAAGGGACGATTATCGGCGGCGGCCGTTATGATTATTTAATTGAGATGTACGGCGGCCGGGAGGCGGGTGCAGTGGGCTGGGCTGGCGGAATCGAGCGGCTGATGTTAGCCCTCAAAGAACAAAAAATTGAGGTTGAAGACCCCTATAAACCAAGAGTCTTCTTGGCTCAATTAGGCGAGCAGGCCAAAAAAAAGAGCTTCTCGCTCTTAAATGAGCTGCAAAAAGAAGGGATTGGGGTTCGGGCGGCGCTCTCTAAAGATTCTCTGCGCTCGCAATTGCGGCTAGCTAATAAATTTAAAGTGGAGCTGACCTTAATTTTAGGTCAAAAAGAAGTCCAGGATAAGACCATTATTGTGCGGGATATGAAAGAGGGAATTCAGGAGATTGTGGCGCTTGATAAGACGCTGGAATACATTAAAGGAAAATTGAAGTAGGCTTTCGCTCGTCTCTGGCACAAAAAGACGTTCGTCCGCCCCAGCGTGGCGGACTTCACTTAGCACTCGACCTCACTCTCTCGCTCGCTCTGCTCGCTCGAACCATGCCCGTTTGGTCTCGTCATACTTTTTTTAGCCAGAGACTCGCTTAATTATTGATGAAAAAGATATTAATTATAATTATTACGCTTATATTTTTAGCAGGGATTATTTTTATGATCTATAAATTCTGGCCTAAAAAAAACGAGAAGAATCAAGTTAAAAGCTCGCAAATTAAATATTCCCAAGTTCAAATCGCCGGACAAGAAATTAAAGCGGAAGTGGCGGACAACGAAGAATTAAGAATGAAAGGGCTTTCTGGCCGCGAAACGCTCTGTGCTGTTTGCGGACTGCTCTTTGTTTTTGAAAAAAGCGATATTTATCCTTTTTGGATGAAGGAGATGAATTTCCCGCTGGATATTGTCTGGATAAAAGATAAAAAGATTATTGAAATCGTTGCCTCGGCGCCCACGCCCGCGGCCGCCGGCCAAACAATGAACTACGCGTCCAACGCGCCGGCTGATTTAGTTTTAGAGCTCAATGCCGGTTTTTGCCAGAAGAATGATATTAAAATTGGAGATGAGGTAATAATTAAGTAATGAGAGAGGACTTGCACAAAATTATTGTTCGAGGCCTCGGGCCGAGAACTATGGCCATCATCAAAATTGAAAACCAGGCGCTCATTGACTCTTTTATCTCGATATCATCGAGGGAAGAATCAACTTACGTCTGGTTTTTAGGTTGGGGGGGAATTTTAGGTACGAGGGGAACGACGATCGTGACTCAAGGGGAAGACATCTCTTGAAGAATTTGCGGCATTAATGTCTTTTCGACATGCTCCAAGTGGTTCAACTTCGAGAGATACTCCTCAGCGAGAGAAACTAGCTCTTTCCACTGCGCGTTATCTCCCGGCCTCCGAACAAGCATCTCATGAACAGCTTTTCTGCAGTTTTTATATTGCCTCAGCTTGAAATACCCCATAACAAGAGTCTTCCAAGATGAAGCGACTTCTGGCCAAGACTTTTTCGCCTCCGAAGCCAAGTCAAGTGCCTCTTCAAGATTACCTGCCTCCAGAGCTTTACTGGCCAATACTGCCGTCAGTTCTGCTTCTGCTCTTCTCCCTCTTGCCACCTTAGCGGATAGACTTCTGATCACCCTTCTGTCGCTCCTGTCATTCTCCATCTTCCCTCGACTCCCTTCAGTTCAGGGCTCACGAATTCCTTAAAATTAGTATATCATAACCTACAATTTCTGTCAAATTTTGGGGCATAAAAAACCGACACATCGGCACTTACACCTCCGATGTGTAGAGCCCGATGTGGGGAAAACGTAAATAGACCAAGCGGCCGCGTGGGTAATTTACGTTTTATAAAATGAGAACCTAATTTTTCAACTTCTTTTCTTTAAATGACCAAACATGACTATATGGGACAACCTCGTAGCTACAACCTCCGAGGTTGCAAGGGGGATGTTGTCAGATATAACAATCAACCCCACTCCGCTCTTACTGCAAAACCTATTACATAGTGTTATTGCAGTGCGAGCTCCGTTAGGGGTTAATCTCTCCCGCCAGCGGCGGGAATAGATTAAAAAAACGGTCGCAGCAGGACAAGATTCGGGTGCAGAAGATTCTGCGCTCAAACTCTTGCCTGCCACGACCGTTCAGGTCGTGTTCTCATCTTGTTCCATCACTTCTGGAGACGGACCATCGCCCCAGCCCGAGAAGACCCCCTTGATCAGTAGCCAACCACCAAGGCCGAGAAATGCGATTACAACGACGACTCCGCCACCGACGACCCATCCGTACCACGACATTGCCCTCACCTCGCTTCCTGGGATGCCTCTCGAGGCGCGTAGTTAGCAACTCCGAGTTGTCCGCTAGCACAAATCGTGATAAGGCAGACACACTTCCGACCATCGCCGTCGCGATGATGATAAACAACAGCTACATAACCATGGTGAATATCAGCCTCCGCCAGCTCTACCAGCTTTCTTCTCATCTGCCGCGGCGGAATATCAGGCGAGACTCGGTGTGCCACTGCCAACGTCCGCAAAGCTGAAGCTCGATTGAGAATCCTTGTATCACAAACAGGACAATAAAGGAAGTAGGCTGCTAAACTCACCAGGAGCCGCGGAATAATCATTCCCAAGACAAGCGGAGCGAGAGCCAAACAGAATGCCACCAGCCACCAGCCAGGCGGGATTGCTTTGACTGCTTGCCAGAGTTCCATTCTTCGTTTCCTCCCTTAGCCGAAGGTGCTATGCTTCTGCTTCACAAATTATCACAAGAAGCCCAATTTATCAACCCTTGACAGCTATGTTATAATAATTATACAGAGATAATGTATAATTATGTGTATAAAATGGTTTATCAAACAGTTGACGAACAAATCGAGGTGGCGACAATTTACAAACAAGGATCAGTCAATCCGGTTGCTTTCCGTTGGGGAAATAAAAAATATCTGATTGATAAAGTCAATTTAATCCACACCAGATACGAAGGAGCAGTCAAGTGTTATTTTTTCAATGTTTCGACAAAGTCAGGCAGAGAATATCAGCTCAAATATAATACTGATAATATGAGATGGATTTTGGATCAACTGCAAATTTGCTAATTTTTCAATCATTGCTATAATAGAAACAAATAATCAGGAGGATAAGAATTATGGCAGAAGAAAAAAAGACAGTGAAGAAGGAGGCCCCCAAGCGGAAAGAGACCGAGGTGGGCGAGGCGACCCATTACTTTGGCCACATCGGCGTCGCAGTTGTTAAGGCGACCAAGGGCCCGATCAAAAAAGGCGACAAGCTGCATTTTGTGGGCGGTTCAGCTGATTTTGACCAGACGGTTGACTCGCTTCAAGTTGAGCACAAAGATGTGGATCAGCTTGCCAAGGGCAAAGAAGGCGGGATGAAGGTTTCAGAAAAAGTGCACGAGGGCAACAAGATCTTCAGAATAGAGGGATAAAAAATTAATAAAAATGGCAAAAAATAGGGCACCAATCGCCTGGTAATAATTTTAAATTCGCCGTATAACGGCGATTATTGTTTTATGGAAAAAATAAAAATTCTCTGCGTCTCTGACATTCACAATAGCAATCAATTTTTGCGTTCTCTAAACGAGCATTTATCTTCGCGCAAGTATGACCTAATCCTCTGCGCCGGTGATGTCGTTTCCCTGTCAAATAAGAAAGGGATGGAATTCTTAGAAAAATTTATTGATCTTATTACTAATCTGCATCAGACGAAATTATTTATGATTCAGGGAAATAGCGAGAGTGAAAAAATGATAGATTTAATGCGTAAAAAGAATGTCTTAATTCATTTAAAAACTAAAAGATTTCGTGGCCACAGATTCTACGGCATTGGAGGGTGGGTGGAAGATCTGCCAGAAATGTCAAAATTAAAATCTCAAATGTCAAATAGTATTTTATTAACGCATTTACCACCGAAACGAGCACAATCAATTTCTACTAATTTCCACAAATCCCAACCAATTTCCGACGGTCCAGCTGTCCATCTCTGTGGCCACTTGCATGCTCCGGGAATGGTTTGGAGAATAGGGGAGACATTGGTCATCAAAATTCCGACAGCGATGTATGGCGAAGTAGCGGTTTTGGAGATGCCAGGGAAGAAGATAAAATTTGTTAGAATTTAAATGCCAATCCGATGCGAATTACAATGCGAATAAATGCGAATATTTGCATAGATTAACAAATAGATTCGCATCCGTGCTTCATCCGGCCTGAGGCGGGACTACGCGGGACAAGTCGGATTCGCATTTTATGTCCCCTCAAAATTTGACAAAAAAGAAGCTATATGATATAGTGTACGCATCTCAGAAATCGCTTTCCGCGAACGCGGAAAAGAAAAGGGGATTGCCTTAAATGACACGCACCGGTCAGCTCGGATGCACCATCACGAGGAAGTTCGTCTGGGGATGGGAGGTGGCTAATGTCAGCGGGACGTTCCGCGGCACGATCACCACCAAGAACAACGGCATCGTCATCCGCATCGACGGGGATGAGACCCGTTGGCCCGGCACCCACAAGGGCGCCGTGCGCAAGCTACGTCGGCTCGCCCACCGCGAGCACTCGCGCTTGAAGAGGCGCGTCGCCGAGCAGGCCGCTCGCGACGACGCGGCCATCAAGAGCATCGCGGCGAGGACACAAAGTGCCGTCGCCACCCTTCGTGGATGATGTCGTTGTCACAACAACGACCGCCA